>JALRJA010000120.1 GCA_023255235.1 Flaviramulus sp. | reverse complement strand
CTCTTTTTTATAATTTCTTTATAGGCGTGTTTGTTTTGTGTTTAATTGTTTACCCAATTGTCTAATATTTTTTTTCCTTTTGGTGTAAGTACCGACTCTGGATGGTATTGAACGCCTCTTACATCATAGATTTTGTGTCTTAAAGACATGACTTGCCCGTTTTCATCAAATGATGTGGCTTCTAAACAATTTGGCAACTTGGGGTTTACAACCCACGAGTGGTAACGACCTACTTCTATGTTTTTGTTTAAGCCTTTAAAAATGTATTCGTCATTTACGGTAATTGTAACGTTGGTAGCTACGCCATGGTAAACATGGTTTAAATTAATGAGCGAACCTCCAAAAACTTCGCCAATGGCTTGTTGCCCTAAGCAAACGCCTAAGATGCTTTTTGATGAGGCGTATTCTTTTATTATTGGTTTTAATAAGCCTGCTTCGTCTGGAATGCCTGGTCCTGGTGATAAAACAATTTTATCAAAGGGTTTTACATCTTCTAAGGTTAATTTATTGTTTCTTAAAACAGTAATATGGCAGTTTAAGTCTTCTAAGTAGTGTACAAGGTTGTATGTAAAACTATCGTAATTATCTATAACTAATATTTTTTTCATCTGTTTTAATTAGTATTGTTATGGTTCTTTTCTTGTTTTTTTATTTATAAACTGGCTAATGCGTTAGGGATTGAGGCATTTGTTGGAGCTCCTTGTAAAGAGCGACTGCCGAAAGCCCGACCCTTGGGTAACGCCATATTTATATGGTTTCTGCAAATTTTATGGCTTTTGTTAATGCTCCTAATTTGTTGTAAACTTCTTGTAGTTCGTCTTCTTGGTTTGATTTTGAAACTAATCCTGCTCCTGCTTGCCAATTTAATTTATAGTTTTTACTTAAAAAGGTGCGAATCATGATGGCGTGATTGAAATTGCCGTGAAAATCCATAAACCCTATGGCACCGCCGTAATAGCCGCGACTGGTTTTTTCATATTGTTCTATGAGCTGCATGGCACGGTGTTTTGGTGCACCGCTTAGTGTTCCTGCGGGAAATGTGTCTGCTACTACTTGCATGGTTGAGGTGTTTTGGTGCTTTTGCCCTGTTACTTTGCTAACAAGGTGTATAACGTGTGAAAAAAATTGGACTTCGCGATAGGTTTTTACGGTTACTTGGTTTCCGTGGCGACTTAAATCGTTTCTTGCTAAATCTACAAGCATAACGTGTTCTGCGTTTTCTTTGGCGTCTTTTTTTAGTTTTTCTGCTAATTTTTCATCTTTTTCTTCATCTCCGGTACGTTTGAAGGTTCCTGCTATGGGATGAATTTCGGCTAGGTTATTGGTAACTATTAGTTGTGCTTCTGGCGAGCTTCCAAAGATTTTAAAATCGCCATAATCAAAATAAAATAGGTATGGTGATGGGTTTATGCTTCGTAATGCTCTGTAAACATTAAAGTCGTCGCCTTTAAATTCTTGTGAGAAGCGTCTTGATAATACTAATTGAAAAACGTCGCCGCGTTGGCAGTGTTTTTTTGCTATTTCTACTTGGTCTTTAAATTGGTTGTCTGTTAAGTTTGATTGTATTTCTCCTTTTGTATGGAAATTGTAGGAAGCAAAATTGGTAACGTTTATAAGGGTATCAATATCTTGTATGTTGTTTTCTGTGTCTTGGTAGCAATGGGCAAAAATATAGGCTTCGTTTTTAAAGTGATTTATGGCTATAATGTTTTTGTAAACGGCATAATACATGTCTGGTATTTCAACAGAATCTTCTTTTTTGCTAATTTGTATATCTTCAAAATATCTTACCGCATCATAAGCAGTATATCCAAAAATACCGTTGTTTATAAACTTGAAGCTTTCTTTAGATTTTGTATTAAATCTTTTTGTGAAATTATAAACTTCATCTACAACATTTACCTCGTTTGTTATTTCTATAGATGTGCTGCTTGCGTCTGGAAATGTTTGTGTTATAAGGTTGTTTTCTAGCTTTATAGATGCAATGGGATTAAAACAGATATATGAAAAGTTTTTGTGGCTTCTGTGGTAATCGCCACTTTCAAGCAAAATGCTATTAGGATATTTATCTCGTATTTTATAATAAACTGTAACAGGGGTAATGGTATCTGTTAGTATTTTTTTATAGTGTGTATAAAGGTTGTATTGTTTCATTTTGGCTGTTTTAATCCATGTTAACTTTTAAATAAAGAAAAAGGCTTGTCGTGAATGACAAGCCTTTATTATATTTTAAGTTTTAAATATACTAGGGTTTTACTTCACGAAATTTAGTTTCGAGAGTACCACCACCAAGTATTGTTTAAAATGGATTTCATTAATTCTTAAAATTGTTTTTAACAGTGCCAAATATAGAAATGAAAATAGTATAACACAACACTTTACATGATTTTTTAATTAAAAGTTTGTTAAACTATTATAAATGCACATAAATTTAATTATTTTTAGAGATATGAAATTTAAAATACTATTTATTGCATTTTTTTTAATAGTTGGTTGTAAGAACGCAAGTAAAAACGAAACAAATGCTTATGAAAATGATTTAGAAATTTACAATTTTGATGGGATTGAAAAGTTTTTAGAAACGAAAGATGGTAACATATATGTTGTTAATTTTTGGGCTACTTGGTGTGCACCATGCGTGAAAGAGTTACCTTATTTTGAAAAGCTATATGAAAATTACAAGGGTAAACAAGTTGAGGTTATTTTAATAAGTTTAGATTTTCCGCATATGTATGACAGCAAATTAAAACCCTTTATAAAAGAAAACAAATTGAAGGCTAAAGTTATTGCCTTAGATGACCCCGATATGAATACCTGGATACCAAAAGTAAATACAACATGGTCTGGCTCTATACCGGCAACCTTAATTTATAAAAATGATAAAAAAAGATTTTTTGAGCAATCATTTACATACAGTGAATTGGAAACAGCGTTAACACAATTTTTAAATTAAAAACTAATGAAAAAAACAATTAAATTAATTTTAGCAGTATCAGTAGTGGTATTGGTACTTAGTGCGTTTACTACAAGCAATATAGCTACAGGCGATGGTTACCAAATAGGAGCTATTGCCGAAGATTTTTCGCTTAAAAACATAGATGGCAACATGGTTTCTTTATCTGATTACAAAGACGCAAAAGGGTTTATTATCACATTTACTTGCAATACCTGCCCTTATGCTGTTTTATATGAGGATAGAATTATAGCCTTAGATAAAAAATATGCACCTAAAGGATATCCGGTTATTGCAATTATGCCAAACGACACAAACATAAAACCCGATGATGGTTTTGAAGCCATGAAACAAAGAGCCAAAGAAAAAGGGTTTACGTTTCCTTATTTAATAGACAAAAATCAAACGGTTTTTCCAAAATATGGTGCTACCAAAACACCACATATATATATACTTGAAAAAACCAATAAAGGAAATGTAGTAAAATATATAGGTGCTATTGATGACAATTATAAAGATGCTAATGCAGTAAAAACAAAGTATGTAGAACAAGCTGTTGATGCTTTACTTGCTGGCAACGAAATAAAAGATAAAGAAACAAAAGCCATAGGATGCTCTATAAAAGTAGCCAAAACCAAGTAGTAGCTTTTAAAACAGTTTAAAAAATTAAAAAACCGAAGATAAAAACTTCGGTTTTTTATATTCATAATATGTAGTAGTTTTGCAAAGTTTAATTAATAACAATAAACATGGAAGATTTATCGCAAGAAACCTGGAGAGAACAACTAGCAAATGATAAAAATGCTGTAATTTTAGACGTTAGAACTGATGCCGAAATTGAAGAAGGCATTATACCCAATGCCATACATATTGATATATATAAAGGTCAAGAATTTATCAATGAAATAGAAGAACTTGACAAAAGCAAGAGCTACTATGTGTATTGCCGTTCTGGAAACAGAAGTGGTCAGGCATGTAAAATTATGGAAGAACTTGGTTTTGATAAAACGTATAATTTGGAAGGAGGCATGCTTCAATGGACAGGAGATATTGCCGATTTATCCTAAACCTTTGAAGCTTGGTGACAAATTAAAATGCTCAAAAAAACACCTCAAAACAGATGAAGTTTTTTTAATTTGTGAACGTTCATCTTGTTTTTTTACACTTCATCTTTAAATTTTAGCTTTTACAAACAGTTTTTATATTTTTATTAAAGTCGAGTTGTTTCACTTTAATTTAAAATAAAAACATGGAAAATGGTTATATAATTTTAGGTATTGTGGCTTTGTTGTTTTTAGCCATGTATGGGTATTCTTGTTTTTCTGTAGTTATGGAAAATATTATTCAGAAAAGGAAACAAAGAAAACAACTTCAAAAAGAGGCCTTAAGACATCTTAAACGACTTAAAAATCAGAAAATTATTGATGAAAGAGTCAAGGCTTTTAATAAAAGAAAAGAAGAGATACAGCATCAATTAAAGTTGCTTAGAGAATTTAATGAAAAACGACAACTAATATAAATGGTTTAAAACCAAACCAGTAGCCCATATAACTT
>JALRJA010000455.1 GCA_023255235.1 Flaviramulus sp. | reverse complement strand
AACTACAACCTATTATGCTTTAGCCTCTTTAAATGGGTGTTTAAATGGTAGTCGAGTTCCTGTAACAGTAAGTGTTTTACAACTTCCTGTTATTAATACAGTTACAAATGATACGGTTTGTGAATCTGGTTCTGGTACGTTGTCTGCAACTGCATCAATAGGAACAATTAATTGGTATGATACGCAAACTGGCGGTGTTTCTATTTATACGGGTTCAACTTTTATAACACCCGTAGTTAATTCTACCACCACTTATTATGTAGAAGCAACTTCTAACGGGTGTGCATCAACTAGAACACCTGTAACTTTAACCGTATTTTATATTCCAACACCTACAACATCAAATCCTAACCAAGTATTTTGTGATATTGAACAAGCAACCATTTCAAATTTATCTGCCACAGGAACTGATTTAAAGTGGTATAATTCTAGCTCGGGAGGAATTCCTGCTAATGAGTCAGAGTTGTTAACAACAAAAACCTACTATGTGTCTCAAACCATTAGTGGTTGTGAAAGTTCTAACAGATTACCAATACAGGTAACCATTTATGAAACCGTAGTTTTGCCTAACGCATCAACTATTCCAAACTTAAAAAAGTGTGATTCTAATGTAGATGGTGATGATTCTAACGGATTGACAACATTTGATTTAACCCAAAATGAATCTATGTTACTTAATGGAAAACTAGCTTCCAATTTCATATTTTCATACTTTACCGATGCAGCATATACCAATCCAATTACAACACCACCTAATGCCTTTATTAACACTATTAGTAGTGGTCAAACCATATATGTTAGAATTGCCAATAATGTGAATCTGTCTTGTTATACTGATACTTTTTTTAATGTAGAAGTGAATCAATTACCAAACATTCAAAGTAGCATCTTGTTAAAAAATTGTGATGAAGATGGCATTGCAGATGGTTTTACCGATTTTAATTTAAATGAAGCCAATGAAATTATCACTAATAACAATACAGATTATACGGTTACCTATTATTTATCAATAGCTAATGCCAATTCTGGAAATAACGATATAGCATCTATTTTTAATAATCAAATAGCAAATACTGTTTATGCACGTGTAGAAAATAACGAAGGGTGTTATAGAATAGCAACTATTACTCTGCAGGTATCTACAACATCATTCAACCCTAATTATATTCAAGAATTGCAATCTTGTGATGATGATAATGATATAGATGGTTTTCGTAGTTTTGATTTAACGCAAGCATATAATGAGTTTATAGCTCAATTTCCAACTGGGCAAAATTTAAGTGTTCTTTATTTTGAAAATTTAAGAGATGCACAATTAAATCAAAATGAGATTATTGAGCCAGAGAATTACGTGAATATAGCTCCTTTTTCTCAGGAAGTATATGTGCGTGTTCAAAGTAATGACAACAATGCGTGTTTTGGTATTGGTCCGCATTTACTTTTAACAGTTAACCCTAGACCTGAGTTTGAAGTAGATAATTCTGAGATATTTTGTTTAGATAGTAATAACCCTATAACGCTAACAACCTTTAACCCTAGAGGGAATTATTTTTATGAATGGAGAAACACTAATGGCGACATTGTTAGTCAACAAGAGTTTGCCATAGTAAATTCTGGTGGTTCTTATACAGTTACGGCAACCTCTAGTTCTGGTTGCGAATCGTTTCCTGTTGTGTTTGCGGTGGTAGAATCGGGTGTTGCTCAAATAGATGACAATGATATAACCACTGTAGAGCTTTCTAACAACAATAGTATAACTATAAATAACAGCAACAATAATTTAGGCATAGGTGATTATGAATTTGCTTTAAACAACCAAAATGGACCTTACCAGAGTAATCCTTTTTTTGAAAACGTTCCGGCTGGTTCTCATACACTATTTGTTAGAGATAAAAACGGTTGCGGCGTAGTTTCTATAGCGATTTTTATTCTTGGGTTTCCTGCATTTTTTACTCCAAATTATGATGGTTTTAATGATTTTTGGCAGATTAAGGGCTTAGGTACTCAATTTACCAATGAATCTAAAGTATCTATTTTTAATAGATATGGTAAGCTTTTAAAACAAATTAACGCCAAAAACGAAGCTTGGGATGGCACATTTAACGGTTTGAATCTACCCAATTCTGATTATTGGTTTGTAGCCGAATTAGTTGATGTAACTGGAATTATAAAAGTTTATAAAGGTCATTTTGCATTAGTTAGATAACAATATACACTCATCGCTTTTAGTAACCTAATATAAATCCTTTATTTTTTTTAATTTACTTTTCCAAAGTTTTAAATCTTCTTTGTGTGATGTTATGTTGTTACGAACTTCGTTAACAACGGGGTTATCATCTTGTACATTGGTAAAAAACTGCAAATTATTTTCTAGTTGATTGATTTGACTTTTTATCTCACTTATTTTTTTACTAACAAAAGAGCGTTCATTATCTATATGTTTAGTATCGTCTGTTCCTGTATTAAGTTTATCAAGTTTGTTTTCAAACTTTATCATTTCTACTTCATTTTTTTCCATGTCTAAGTTAGAGAGTAAATCATCAACAGTTATTTGAAATTTATTTTCTATATAGCGTTTATCATTTGGAACTCTACCAATAGCTTGCCATTGGGTGATATAGTCTTTTATAAGTGTAATGTTTTCTTCTTTTGAACCTTTTAATGTTATATCTTTTAAGGTATTTAAAAGGTCATTTTTTTTGTGAAATGCCTCTAAAAACTCTTTGTTTGCAGCATTTCTATTAGAGTGTATTCTATCAAAATAATAATTACAGGCGGTTTTAAATTGTTTCCATATTTTATCGCTATCTCTGCGAGGAACATGACCTATTTTTTTCCAATCACTTTGAATGGTTTTCATCAAAGGCGTGGTTACATCAAAATCGTCATTGTCTTTGTTGTCTTCGGCAATTTTAATTAAGTCTAATTTTTTTTGAAGGTTGTTATATTGTTCTTTTTTAAGTTCTTTATAAAAAGCATTCTTTTTTCTATTAAACTTTCTTACGGCTTCTTTAAACTTAGACCAAGTTTCTTCATTATGTTTTATAGGTACTTTGCCGGCGTTAAAAAACAATTCGCGCAAGGCTTCAACTTCTTTTATTTTATTTTGTAAACCACCATGTGATTTGTTTTCTTGATTGGCTATTTCTTTAATTTTTGTAATAATTTCAAGCTTTTTTTCTAGATTTTTTTCGTGTATTTTATCTATTTCTTCAAAATAAACCTGCCGTTTGTCGTTAATTGTTTTGGTAGCAATTTTAAAGCGTTCCCAAATGTCTTCACGATGCTCTTTACTAACGGGTCCTAACTCTTCTTTCCACATTTTGTGCAATTCTTGTAATTCTCTAAATGCACGCATGATATTATCGTCTTTAGCAAGCTCTTCGGCACGTTCAATTATCAATAATTTTTTCTCTAAATTATGCTTAAAGTCTAGGTCGCGTAAGTCTCTATTTAAATGTAAAAAGTCGTAAAATATTTCTACATGGTGGTGGTAGCTATTCCAGGCATTATTGTATTTATCTCTTGGAATTGGTCCTGTATTTCGCCAGCGTTCTTGTAGTTCTTTAAAATTTTTGTAGGTAGTATTGA
>JALRJA010000417.1 GCA_023255235.1 Flaviramulus sp. | reverse complement strand
TATGAACAAGGCTATGTGTATAATATTGATATAGAACAAAATATTAACGGAAGAAAAATTCAATATGTTAAACTAACACCTATTGACTCCAACTCTGAAATAAAAAATATTCTTCTCGGTATTGATTCTCAAACCAAACATATATACAACTTAATTCAAGTTGGTAAAAATGGAACAAAAACAAACCTGACTGTTAATTCTTTTAAAACTAACACGCCTTTATCAAAAAGCTTATTTACCTTTGATGCCAGTAAATACAATGATTATTATATCAATAAATTAGATTAAGGTTATTTAACGTTTGTAAAGAAAAACAATACCAATAGTGTTTTTAAAACTTAACAAAGTAAACTATAGTAGTAACACATACCTTAATTTATTTATAATTGATTTTTTAAACAATTACAACCATTTATTTGTGTGAAAATATTAGACAGATACATATTAACCACTTATTTAAAAACTTTTTTTAGCGTATTTATTATACTTATGCTAATATTTATTTTACAAACCATTTGGCTTTATATTAAAGAATTAGCAGGTAAAGATTTAGATATTATTGTTGTTTTTAAGTTTATATTTTACTTCTTGCCCAAATTAATGCCTTTGGTATTACCATTAACTATTTTATTGGCTTCTATTATGGTTTTTGGTAGTTTAGCAGAAAACTATGAGTTTGCTGCCATGAAGTCAACAGGTATTTCACTACAACGTGCTATGTCTGGACTTAGCGTATTTATTGTTATACTGGCGGTAATTACATTTTTCTTTTCAAATAACGTAATTCCGTGGGCAGAACTCAATTCATACAACCTACGCAGAAATATAGCCAAACTAAAACCCGCTATGTTACTAGCCGAAGGTCAATTTAATGACGTTGATACCTACAATATTAAATTTACAAACAAAAGTGGTGATAACGGACAGTATCTAGACAATGTAACCATTCACCTAAAAGGCGATAATAAAAGAACCAATGCCACTACTATTATTTCAAAAACAGGCGAACTTGCCAGTGAAAAAAACTCTAATGTTTTAAAACTTATATTGTTTGATGGGCATTATTATAGTGATGTTGCTTCTAACAACCCAAGTAATAGAAACAAAAATCTTTTTGTAAAAAGTGCTTTTGAAAAAAAAGAAATTAATATAGACTTATCTAAACTTAATAATGTTGATTTTGATGAAAAATCGCAAACCGATAAACACGGTATGTTACCAATTTCTGGTTTAAAAAAATCTATAGACTCTTTAGCTCAAATAAACGCTAATGAGCACGAGGCATTTGCTCAAAATATGTATCAACGCACCAGTGTTTTTCGTAACATAACAAAACCCAAACAAGAAGCTAAAGACTCTGTTTACACAGAAAACTTGTTGCATATTTTTAACACTAAGAAAAAAGTAGAATTAATTGAAGCTGCAACTAGAAGTTTAACAAGCCCTAAACAACTAGTAACCTCAAAAATAGCGGCTTTAAAAATTTCAGAAGAAAACATAAACAGACACCTTATTTCGTTACATGAAAAATTTGCACTAGGCTTTGCTTGTATTATTTTATTTTTTGTTGGTGCACCGCTTGGTGCTTTAATTCGCAAAGGTGGTATAGGGTTACCTATGGTAATTGCTATACTCTTGTTTTTAACCTATCATTTTATAGGCATTTTTGCTACAAACAGTGCTAAAAAAGGTGGTTTTAACCCTATATTGGCTAGCTGGTTTTCTACACTAGTTATGCTGCCGTTGGGCGTTTTTTTAACTAAAAGAGCAACCGCAGACAAAGGCTTATTTGATTTTGATAATATTTTAGACCCTATAAAAAAGGCTTTTAAAATTAAGTCAAACAACCGTCATGATTTTAAATTTTTAGACTCTTATAATAATGACCAACTTATAAATCTAATTAAACATGACAACACCTTAGGCCATAATGAAACAGTAAGATATGAAGCCTTAAACGTTTTAAATTATCGTGGGCATAATACCAATGATTTACGTAAAATGGGTTTAGATATTGATAAGCGTTTTGATGCTTTAGAGTTAATAATAAAAAAAGACTACAAACCACACACCAAATTTGCTATAAGTTTATATACTGTTGGTGTTTTGTTATTAATTCTTCATTTTGTGTTTAAAAACAACAAACTACCTTCATTAGCATCGGCATCAATAGAATTAAGTATTGTATCATTGATTTTGTTTGTAATCTATTATATAAAATCAATTTTCAATATTTTAAAATTTTATAAACTGAATACTACAGAAATAACGAGTCCAAATCGGTTTCTTTTCATACTTGGGTTTCCTTTATATATGATTAGTTATATCTTTTTTAACGAAAAAATAAAAGAAACCTTAAAACATAATTATTTAGAATCTTTAAAATAAGCAATATCTTTGCACTATGATAGCAGATACTATGACACACAAAAAAGCTTCTAAATTCAAATTAAACAGCATACAAGAAGCCATTGATGATATAAAAAATGGAAAGGTTATTATAGTAGTTGATGACGAAAATCGTGAAAATGAAGGCGATTTTGTTGCTGCTG
>JALRJA010000334.1 GCA_023255235.1 Flaviramulus sp. | reverse complement strand
TAGTTATGGGTCTTTCAATTTAAATAAAAAATTAAAAACCGAATGTTTATTGTCAATGTGTCATGAATTAGTACATATTGTTCAACGGGATTCTCGATTATACCCTGAAGCAACCAAGGTGTTTAATGAAATTTATACCATTACTCAAATGGGGAAACCTCTTTAAAGACTACCAATAAACAACAAACCAACCACCACAATACACTTCATCGATAAAACAGAACACCACAGCCTAAAAACCATGATTTTTTAATATTCATCTTGTTGTTTTTGTATTTTTATAATGAAAGTCTTGTAATATTTTCAAAGCACTTTGGGGAAAGTGTTTGTTGTAAAACATTAAAAACGACAATGTTTAGAATTAAATATCAAAATAAAGAAATTGATCTTGAAATAGGTAAGGCTGAATTACATTTATGGAGTTCTCACGTACTTGAAAATGAAAAAATTGGACTTTTCGTTAATATCGAGGCAAAAGGTAAAGAAGTTGAAATGTTTGATGAGGACGAGCAAGAGAAATATCAACACTACATAAAGCCAAGAATTTATACTGAATGGCTAGATATTAAACCTAACCAGATAACAAATAAAGATTTTAGAACCTTAGAAAATCTAATTGTTGATTTTGACAAAACTGGAGAGCGAAATAAAACTCAAGGAATGATTTGGAATGATGAATCACCTGGTGCTTTGTACATTGACAATCATGGTTTATTTGAAAAAGTGAAAATTGATTTTAAACATATTGATAAAGGGGTTTTTAATGTAAAACTAAAAGGTAGTACAGAATACGAAACACCTTTTGATATTGAAACTCAAATTCCACTTCAAATAATACTCAAAGCGTATGACAATCGTGAAACTAAAGAAAATATATTGACTTACTTTAATGAAATTTTTAATGAAAGTGATTTTAAAATTGAATGGAAATATCGAGATGAAGATATATTTTTTACTGCGAAAACAAAAGAATAAAACGTTTGCCAATAAATAGGAATCTGAGCGGTCGGCACATTTCACCAATAAAATAGAACACCACAGCCCGAAAGGCAGAATTTTTCAAAATCATCTTGAGTTTTTTATTATTTTTGTAATGAAAGTCTTGTAAAACTTTTAAAGCACTTTGGGGAAATTTTTTGTTGTAAAACATTAAATATCAATAAATTAGAAAATGAAACAAACCCTAAATACTAAAGATATAAACGTGCCTAGTACGGATATACGCTAGTTGTGCACAATTAAAAAATGAAATCGTTAAAAAATTTTTGGATACAACCTTCAAAAGGATTTACAGAGAAAAACAAAGGTGTTTCGGATGAGCAATTTCAGAAAAAAGAGCAAGAACTGGGATATAAGTTTCCAGAAAGGTATCGGGATTTAATGAAGCTACAAAATGGTGGTTACTTAAGAAAACACATAATCAATGACCAAATTGATATAGAAAGTTTTGAGAGTTTAAAGAACGTTGAAAGCTTTTTGGAATATTTATACATCACTAAATCTGACGAAGATTTAGAAGAGATGTACAATCAGTATGAGTTTTGCAATCCTAAACGATTGATTTCATTTGCAAGTTTGTATGGACACGGAGTGGTTTGTTTTGATTATGGTTGGTTAAAAAAAGATAGATTGAACGAACCCAAAATTATTTTAATAGAAGATGATGGGGATGATTTTTTGGATTATGGAATAGTAGCTGAATATAAAAATTTTGATGCCTTTTTATCACAATTTAAGCACGAGTTCGGAGGACGTTATTGGAGTGAAACTACCCTTATAATAGAGTCGGAACTGGGTTTTGAAAATTTTATAGTGGCACTTAGAAAAATATGGAATCAAGATTTTGAAGTTAAAGAAGATGACCGCTATGGTTGGTTCAATTTTGAAAAGTATTACTATGGAACAGTTCCGTTAGTTATGGATGATAAAACGATAAGCCTTTACGTTGCAAAATCAGGAGCATTAGCAAGTGAAATGTCAGATTGGATAGAAAAAGAAGGAAAAAAAAGATTGATTAAAAGTGTGTTTTCGCCTAACAAACACATTTCTGGCACTTATCTTTTCCCTGAAAATACAACTGCGAACATTATTATTGAAGTAAAAAATTCTTGGTTTCCAAAAAAATATGCAATCGAAAATTTAAAAGACGAGCTGAAATTAAATTTAGACCTTAAAATAAAAAAAATAACCATGCACAACAATAAATAGGAATCTGAGCCCTCTACACACTTCACCGATAAAACAGAACCCAAAAAATCTTGTTTTTTCTGTAACAATAATGGATTTTTATTATTTTCGTCAGAAAAAAAACGAATTACATAATTTGAATACTTGGGAAGAAGTACTGCAAGTTGAGATTAAATAACAAGCATAACAAATGCAAATAGAAACCCAATTAAAACAGTTAATCTTAGATGATGAATTCACCAATATTCAAAGTTTGGTAAACGAAGAAGTAAATTTAATGAGTATTCTAAATGTTGCACATAGGGAACTGCAACACTCAAATTTGCTTGCTTGGTTATTTGACACAAACGAAACCCACGGGCTGAACAATTATTTTATCAAAGAATTTATCAAATTGTACTTTCGAGAAAATGAATACCAAGATTTAGGCAATAGCAATTCTTCCTTATCGGTTTTTGATTTTGTAGATATGGACTTTTCTGATTTAGAAATAAAAAGAGAACACAAGAATATCGACTTATTAATTTTATCGAAAAAGAATAGTTTGTGTATTATAATCGAGAATAAAATATTCGCAAGAGAAAGTATAGGTCAACTCAAAAAATATAGAGAATATGCACAAAAAACATATAAAGACTACAGGCACAAAATATTTATTTTTCTATCTTTAATTGAGCAAGAAATTAATGAACACGAGCAAGAACATTATGTTAGTCTAAGCTACGAACACATTAAAAAACTCATTGAAAACATATTAAAAAGGCAAGAAATTGGAATTTCAAAAAATACAAAATTTGTCTTAGAACAATACTTACAAACCCTCAATTCACTTATGAACGAAAATCAACACATTGAAAAAATAGCTAAAGAGATTTACAAAAAATATAAATCTGCTTTTGATTTGGTATTCAAATATACTTCACCTACACAATCAAACAGAATTGAACATAATTTGCAAGAACTTATATCAGAAGAACCAAGCATTTTGCCTTTTCACAGTTCAAAAGCATATATTAGATTTCAACCAAAATTCTTATACAAAAATATTGAAAAGTTAAAACAAAAAAAATTTATAGACCCTAATGATGACTTAACAGAAAACTGGCTTTTTTTGTGTGAATTTAGAGTTAATTATGACAGTATAAATTTTGATATAAAAATAGGAGAATATTCAAATAGTGAATGTCGAGAAAAATTGTATAATCTTTATTTACAAAATACAGATTTTTTCACAAAAGTTAAAAAGGCAAACGGGCAACTTCGACCTTCTTGGCATCAAGCTTACCAAAGGAAAGTAATAACACCAAATGAATATAGCAAATTTATAGAATCAGACGAAGACAAGTTGTTTGATAAAATTGAAGTAAAATTCAAAAAAATTATAGATGAAGATATATTCAAATTGAAAGAAATAATAGAAAATGAACTAAATAACTAAACACAATAAATAGCAACCCAAGCCCTCGATACACTTCATCGATAAAACAGAACACCACAGCCCGAAAATCAGATTTTTTTTTACAATCATCATATTTTTTTTGTATTTTTATAATGAAAGTCTTGTAAGACATTTAAAGCACTTTGGGGAAAGTTTTTGTTGTAAAATATTAACAAATTAAAAATAAAAAAGTACCGAAAAAACAACAAATAGGTTGTCTATCCCAACTTGGTATTGATATACGCTAGTTGGAAGTAATTAACCAATCATATCTGAAAAATTGATGCTAAAAAAAGAAATAGAACAACTATATCTAGTTTTTTCAAATAATAAACCACCTGATAAAATTCTAAATTTTGATTGTGTAAGCTGCTTGACAAAAGAAGAGGAATTGTATTTATTAAAAACGCCTTTAAGGGAATTAAATAACCATATTTTTGGTAGCATTATGGAATCGTGTAATGTGATTGAAATGGGAAACGAATGTTATAAATTTTATATTCCACGGATTTTAGAATTAACTACAAATGAAAGTTCTGATTTTAGTTTTTCATTTGCAGAATATGTGTATCATGACTTTGCAAAATTTGATTATAAAGGAACATTTGACCAAAAAGAAATCAAAGCAATTGATGATTTTTTTTACTCATTTTTGGAGCAAGAGTTTTCAAGAGATGAAAATGAGCGTGATGAATCAGAAATATTTAACATTACTGAAACTGGTTTTAATCCAAATCATTTTTTAGAGAAAATATCAAGACAAAAAAAATGGACTAAAATAAAGTATGAACTTAAATATTATTTGGAACTTCAAAAAGAATGGGCGAAATCTGAACAAGAATTTGAAGAATGGATAAATAAAGGAAAAAGAAAAGAAATATTAAGGTATTTAGTAAACGAAAAATAACTACCGCCAATAAACAGCAACCTAACCGCTCGGCACACCTCACCGATAAAACAGAACACCACAGCCTAAAAACCACGATTTTTTTACAATCGTCTTGTAGTTGTTTAATTTCAGTTTTTAAATATCCTAACTTTTTAAAAATAATTGTAATAATTGATTTATTAATCGTAATATTGCAATATGTAAATATCAAACAATATGGGCGTAACAAAAACCAATATCTTTACCAAGCAACAAAATGAAATTGCTCTATTTGCTAAAGCTATAGGGCATCCGGCTAGAGTTAGCATTTTGCAACACATATTCAAGGCAAATGCGTGTATTTGTGGCGATTTGGTAACCGAAATAGGCTTAGCACAACCCACAATTTCTCAACATTTAAAAGAGCTCAAACAACTGGGTTTAATAAAAGGAACGATTGAAGGAACGCGTATTTGCTACTGTATTCATAAAGAAAACTGGGCAGCAATGAAAACCATGATGACCGAATTTCTCAATCAAGACTTAAGCCAAAACCAAGATTGCTGTTAAAAAAAGACCATAAATAATGACAACAACAAAACCAACTCTGTTTCCTGAAATAGAACGCGTAATTGCAGCATTAAACCCTCAAAGCATTTCAACTCAACGTAAAGCGGTTTTACAACCGTTAATTGACTTTATTCAATCAAAAGTTTCAAAAAATCAAGACATTCGTATCAACTTTATCTGTACGCACAATTCACGAAGAAGTCATTTATCGCAAGTTTGGGCACAAACAATGGCACACTATTTTTCTGTAAAAAACCTATATTGTTATTCGGGTGGAACAGAAGCTACCGCCCTATTTCCCGTGGTTGCAAAAACTTTGCAAAACTTTGGTTTTCAAATAACTAAGATTTCCAAAAACGAAAATCCGGTTTATAGCATTAAGTACGCCGAAAATGAGCATCCCATCATTGGGTTTTCAAAAAAATATAAC
>JALRJA010000173.1 GCA_023255235.1 Flaviramulus sp. | reverse complement strand
GAGAAGTTAATTCGCTCATTGCAAAGGGAAACCCAATTATTAATTTGGGAATAGGTAGTCCAGATATTCAACCACCTCAAAAAGTAGTTGATGCTTTAACAGCAAGCTTTCAAAACCCAAACGCTCATAAATACCAAAGCTATCAAGGCTTGCCAGAATTACGAGAAGCCATGGCAAGGTTTTATAAAAATAATTTTTCGGTAGATTTAAATCCCGCAAACCAAGTGCTACCACTCATGGGAAGTAAAGAAGGTATTATGCATATAGCAATGGCATACCTAAATGAAGGCGACGAGGTTTTAATTCCCAACCCAGGATATCCAACCTATCAGTCTGTAACAAAACTAGTAGGAGCAAAAGGTATTTTATATGAATTAGACGAAGCAAATAATTGGTTTCCAGATTTTGATGCTTTAGAAAAACTAAACTTAAACAAAGTCAAATTAATGTGGGTAAATTATCCGCATATGCCAACTGGAGCTCAACCTACAACACAACTATTTAAAAAATTGATAGCTTTTGCAAAACAGCATAATATTTTAGTTGTAAATGATAATCCGTATAGCTTTATATTAAACAATTCACCCCAAAGCATATTAAGCCAGCAAGGTGCAAGCCAAGTTTGTATAGAGTTAAACTCATTAAGCAAAACATTTAATATGGCAGGTTGGCGTGTTGGTATGGTAGTAGGCGATAGTGTTCATATAAATAACATACTAAAAGTAAAAAGCAACATGGATTCGGGTATGTTTTATGGTATTCAAAAAGGTGCTATTGAAGCATTAAACTGCTCAAAAATGTGGTTTGCAACTTTAAATAATATGTACCAAAAACGCAGAAATTTAGTATGGCAATTAGCAGAATCTTTGCATTGTACTTATGATAAAAATGCAATAGGGCTTTTTGTTTGGGCAAAATTACCGTCCAAAATAAAATCAGAAGCGTTTATAGATTCCATATTAAAGGAGAACCACATTTTTATTACTCCAGGAACTATATTTGGAAGCAAAGGAGAAGGGTATATACGGTTTTCTTTGTGTGCATCAACAGAGGCGTTAGAAGAAGCAATAACAAGAGTTAAAAAGCGATGAAAAATATATACATGATAGGTGTTGGTTTAATAGGCGGTAGCTTAGCTATTGATATTAAAAAGAATAATCCAGAAGTGGTAATACATGGCATAAGCAGAAAACAAACCACACTAGATGAGGCTTTATCGCTAAACCTAATTGATAAAAAAGCCACTTTAGATGACATTGAAAATGCCGATTTAGTAATTATTTCAATACCAGTAGATGCCACAGTAAAATTATTACCATCTATTTTAGATAAAGTATCAGATTCAGGTTTGGTGGTAGATGCAGGTTCTACAAAAGTAGCTATTTGTAAAGCCGTTGAAAACCATCCAAAACGCAGAAATTTTTTAGCTACTCATCCTATTGCCGGAACAGAGTTTTCTGGACCTAGTGCCGCTTTAGAAGGGTTGTTTAAAGGAAAAACAAATATAATATGCGAGGTTGAAAAAACTACTTTTAAGCTTCAAGAAAAGGCCTTAAAGCTATTTTCTGATATTGGCATGCGTATTCGCTATATGAATCCTGAGGCACATGATAAACACATAGCTTACATGTCGCATTTATCGCATATAAGTTCATTTATGTTAGGAAAAACAGTAATTGAAAAAGAAAAAAATGAACGCGATATTTTTGATATGGCAGGCAGTGGTTTTGAATCTACGGTGCGTTTAGCAAAAAGCTCACCAGCTATGTGGACACCAATATTTAAGCAAAATAAAAGCAATATTATTGAAACTTTAGAAAGCTATATTGCCAATCTGTCACATTTTAAAGACTTGATAGAACAAGACAATTTTAAAGCTATTTATAATGAAATGGAAAACACAAATTATATAAAAGATATTTTAAAAGGAATCAGTTAAGAGTAAAACTATGGAAAACAAAAAAGAAATGAGAGCGTGGTTAGATAATTTAAAATTAAATCACCCCTTGGTCATTGCAGGACCGTGTAGTGCAGAAACCGAAGAACAAGTGTTAAAAATAGCTCACGAGCTAAAAAACACCGATGTAAACTATTTTAGAGCAGGTATTTGGAAACCACGCACGCGACCAGGAATGTTTGAAGGTGTAGGTGCTTTAGGTTTAAAATGGCTACAAAAAGTAAAAGCCGAAACTGGAATGAAAATATGTACAGAAGTAGCAAATGCCGCACACGTTAAGTTAGCTTTAGAACATGATGTAGATATGCTCTGGATTGGTGCACGTTCTACCGTAAGCCCATTTATTATGCAAGAAATTGCTGATGCCTTACAAGGAACAGATAAGCCGGTATTGATAAAAAACCCAGTAAACCCCGACTTAGCCTTATGGTTGGGAGGCATAGAAAGAATTTACAAGGCTGGTGTAAAAAATATTGGTGCTATTCACAGAGGCTTTTCAACCTACGAAAAAACAAAATACAGAAATAACCCTGAATGGCAAATGGCTATTGAGTTTCAAAATAAATACCCAGACATTCCTTTAATTAACGACCCCTCGCATATTACAGGAAAAAGAGATATGATTTTTGATGTTTCTCAAACAGCTTTAGATTTAAATTTTGATGGCTTAATGATAGAAACACACCACGACCCAGAAAACGCATGGAGTGATGCAGCACAACAAGTAACACCAAAAACCCTAGTGCAAATCATGAAAGATTTAAAAATAAGAAAAGAAACAGATGCAGAAGCAGACTACAATAAAGCCCTTGATAATTTAAGAGCACAAATTGATGTGGTTGACAATCAAATTATTGAACTTTTAGGAAAACGCATGAAAGCTGCCGATGGTATTGGAGCGCTTAAAAAACAAAAAAACGTAGCCGTTTTACAATCCAAACGATGGAATGAAATTTTAGGAAACATGGTATTAGAAGGTGAGCAACATGGTTTAAGCGAAGAATT
>JALRJA010000150.1 GCA_023255235.1 Flaviramulus sp. | reverse complement strand
ATCCTACCACTATATATTTTTGAGCAACCGGGTCCAGGAACAGTATTTTTAAGAATTGTTGGTTATGATTCTAATTTTGTTCCAGCCCCATTGACTGCTTCGGACGCATACACTCCAAACACCACAAATTATTTTGGTGGTGAGGTAGAACGTGTTTTAAATATGGCAGATGGTGTTTTGTTGCTAGTTGATGCTTTTGAAGGACCAATGCCTCAAACGCGTTTTGTGCTTCAAAAAGCCATTAATTTAGGCTTAAAACCATGTGTTGTTATTAATAAAGTTGATAAAGAAAATTGTACGCCAGAAGAAGTTCATGAAAAGGTTTTTGATTTAATGTTTGAATTGGGTGCCGAAGAGTGGCAATTAGATTTTCCTACAGTTTATGGGTCGGCTAAACAAAACTGGATGAGTGATGATTGGAAACATCAAACCCAAAATATTGAGCCTTTATTAAATATGGTAATAGACCATATTCCGTCACCAAAAATAGCATCAGGAACTACTCAAATGCTAATTACATCCTTAGATTTTTCAAGCTTTACAGGTAGAATAGCTATTGGTCGTTTAACACGAGGCGTATTAAAAACGGGTCAAAATGTATCATTAGTAAAACGAGACGGTAGCATAGTTAAGTCTAAAATTAAAGAATTACACACGTTTGAAGGCTTAGGCAGAAAAAAAGTAGATGAAGTTCAAGCAGGCGATATTTGTGCTCTTGTAGGACTAGAAGGTTTTGAAATAGGCGATACAGTTGCCGATTTAGAAAACCCAGAAGGCTTAAAAACAATTGCTATTGATGAGCCTACAATGAGCATGTTATTTACTATAAACGATTCACCTTTTTTTGGAAAAGACGGAAAGTTTGTAACATCACGCCATATTAAAGACCGCTTAAAAAAAGAATTAGAAAAAAACCTAGCACTTCGCGTTGAAGAAACCGATAGTGCCGATAAGTTTATGGTTTTTGGAAGAGGCGTTTTACACCTATCGGTATTAATTGAAACCATGCGTCGTGAAGGGTATGAGTTACAAATTGGGCAACCACAAGTTATTATTAAAGAAATAGATGGTGTTAAATGTGAGCCAGTTGAAGAAATGACTATAGATTTACCTGAAGAAGTTTCAGGAAGAGCCATAGAAATGGTGTCTTTAAGAAAAGGAGAAATGCTAAGTATGGAGGCAAAAGGAGAGCGTATGGTTTGTCAATTTATCATTCCTTCAAGAGGTATTATAGGATTGCGAAATCAGTTATTAACCGCAACTGCTGGTGAAGCTATTATGGCACACCGTTTTAAAGAATACCAACCACTAAAAGGCGGTATTCCAGAACGCCAAAACGGAAGTTTAGTATCTATGGAAAAAGGGCAGGCTATTCCGTATTCTATTGATAAATTACAAGAACGTGGTAAGTTTTTTATAGATCCAGGAGAAGATATCTATGAAGGTCAAGTTATTGGTGAGAACTCGAGAGGCGATGATATGGTAGTTAACGTAACAAAAACTAAAAAGTTGAGTAACGTGAGAAGTTCTGGTGCCGATGATAAAGCTAAAATAGTTCCAGCTATTAAGTTTTCATTAGAAGAAGCTTTAGAATACATTCAAAAAGATGAGTATGTTGAGGTAACACCAAGCCATTTACGATTAAGAAAAATATATTTGACAGAAGTAGAACGCAAGCGAAAAAAAATAGTGTAACATGAATTTTTTAGGCATTCTTTGGATAGAATGGATAGGCTATTTAGCCATGGCTACTGTTTTGCTATCATTCTTAATGAAATCGGTATCTAAATTACGACAAATAAACGCCATTGGCTGTTTACTGTTTGTATTATATGGGTTTTTATTGCAGCCTGCATCTTTACCAATTATTATAACCAATACCGCTATTTTTTGTATTAATATTTATTACTTGTTTAGAAAGTAAAACAAAAACTTTTTAAAGTATCTAATCAATAAAACAATTGCTAAATTGCTTTAACTTAATGATTATTAGTGCTACTTTCATAAAACAAAATGTAAAAGGTTTTTCAACATTAAAAACACAACTTTTTTTTCTTTCAATCAGGTTTAGTATATACTGGTAATTATTTTACTGAGTAATTATAAACAATTAATACATTAAAAAACTTAAATTTGAAGTTTGTAATAGGTGAAAAATGAGTCACTATTATATAATATTATGATTAAATTTTTAGATTTAAAAAAAGTTAATAAGCAATATGAAACTCAATTTAAAGAAGCAATTGATAGTTTTTTAAATTCAGGATATTATATCTTAGGAGACAATGTATTAAAATTTGAAAGTGATTTTGCAACCTACTGTGGCACTAAATTTTGCATAGGTGTAAGTAACGGATTAGATGCTCTTCAATTAATATTTGAAGCATATAAAGTTTTAGGCAAACTTCAAGAAGGAGATGAGGTTTTAGTTCCGGCAAATACATATATAGCATCTGTTTTATCTATTAGTAACTCAAAACTCAAGCCTATTTTAGTTGAGCCAGATAGCGATAGCTTTAATATAGATCCAGAAAAAATAGAACATCTCATAACAAATAAAACAAAAGCTATTTTAGGAGTTCATCTGTATGGTTTATTATATGATGTTTCAAAACTGGAAAATATTGCAAAAAAACACAAGCTTATACTTATTGAAGATGCTGCACAAGCACATGGTGCTACTTATAAAGACGGCAGAAAAGCCGGTAATGTTTCAAATGTAGCTGCCTTTAGTTTTTATCCAACTAAAAATTTAGGAGCGCTTGGAGATGCAGGTGCTATTACTACTAATAATGCAGAATTGGCAGAAGTTATATATAAGCTTAGAAATTATGGAAAAGTAACCAATTACTCATTTGAAATGAAAGGGTTTAATTCTAGATTAGATGAGTTACAAGCAGCTATTTTAAGAGTCAAGCTTAAGTATTTAGATAGCATTAACTTAAAACGAAGAATAATTGCTAAAAAATATACAAATTCAATACATAATCAACATATTGTATTACCTCAATATACCAACAAAGAAGACCATGTTTTTCATCTTTTTGTTATAAAAAGCAAGTTTAGAGATGAACTCAAAGAGTATCTTTTTAATAACGGAGTAGAAACGGCAATTCATTACCCAAAATCAATTCATAATCAACACGCATATCAAGAGTTAAAAACATTAAACCTACCCATAACAAGTCAACTTCATAAAGAAATATTAAGTATCCCAATTAATCAAGTATTAGAAGAAAGTGAGATTGAAAAAATTAGCGATCTTTTAAAAAAATTTAAACAAAATTGAATTTTAAGTTACAAATTGGAAACTGATAAAAGTGCATATAAGCAAATTTTAAAAGCAACATCTTTATTTGGTGGTGTTCAATTTATAAATATGCTTACATCTATTGT
>JALRJA010000113.1 GCA_023255235.1 Flaviramulus sp. | reverse complement strand
ATGTCTTTTACTTCTATTCCATTTATATATACCACCAATAGCAAATTGATTTGGTGCAATATAATTGGTAGCTCCTACATCGCCTATAAAATTACTTCCTCCGGTAAAAATACCAATTTCATTTATTTGAGAATGGCTATTTTTTATACTCAAAACACTTACTACCAAAATGATTAAATACCTCATAAAAATTCAAAAGTTTGCAAATATAATAAATAAGATTAGCTCTTAATAATTTGAGCCATATTGTATGAGTTTAAAAACAGTTTTTCTTTTGAATTATTGTTTAATTTCGGTTGTCTTCACCCCAAAGAAGTTTTTTACGTAAAGTAATGAGAAAACTTTCTCCTAAAAGGTCTATCATTTTAATTTTAAAATTGGCTTTTTTAATTTTTATTATTGTGCCATTGTTTAATGTTGCTATTCTTGAGTCTAACGATACTAAATGTTGGTCTTCTCTACCTTCAACTTTTAATTGAATTTCTGTTGAATCTGGAATTACCAACGGTCTTGCACTTAAATTATGAGGTGCAATAGGTGTTAAAATAAAACTATTAGCTCCTGGTGTTATTACTGGTCCGCCACAACTAAGTGAATATCCTGTAGAACCTGTTGGTGTTGAAATAATTAACCCATCACTCCAATAGGATGTTAAATATTCACCATCTAAATGAGTTTCAACAGTTATCATTGAAGTGGTATTTTTTCTGCTAACAGTAATTTCATTTAATGCAAAATTAAGTTCGGTAATATCACTATTTTCAGGAGTTGTTTCAATAGAGAGTAAACAGCGTTCAGAAATTTTGTATTTTCCATCAATAATATTTTGTATGGCTTGTTCTATGGCGTCAACTTGTATAGTAGCTAAAAAACCAAGTCTTCCTGTATTTATGCCTATAATAGGTATATCAATATCCTTTACAAAGGTGATGGCTCTTAAAATAGTACCATCTCCTCCAACGCTTACAAGTAAATCAAAAGAGGCGTCTAAAGTGTCAAATTTTTTAAACGATTCAAAATCTTTAATTATAGAAGAGTTGTTTTTTATAAGATTGTAAAATTCTGTTTCAATATAAGCATCAACATCTTTTTTAAGTAAATAATTAAAAAGTGTTTGTACAGATGTACTTGTTGTTTTGTTATAAAATCTACCAAAAACAGCAACCTTCATAGTTTAAATATTTAAATATTTTTTTAAATAATCTGAACGTTCTTTCAAATTTTCAATATAACTATCTTCTTGATGTCCTGAAACAATTTTGTAACTATACCTTCTAAAGGTTTGAATAATTTCATTGAGACCGGTATTACCTATCTTTAAAGTTATTTGAACCAAATCACTATTCATTTTTGAAATAAAAGCACCTAAAAGCTTACCATTGTTAGATTCTACTATTTGACTTATCTCACTAAAGGAATAATCATGAATACCCTTTTCAATAACTAAAACACCACCGGGTTCTGCAAAAAATGGCGAATCACCCAGCAAATTAATAATATCATTTAATTCATAATATCCTAAATACTCGTTTCTTTCATTTAGAACAGGCATTATATTGGTTGAATTTACAGCAAATGCTTCTAATACATCGAGCAATAAAGTAGTATCACGCACAAAAAAAGCTTCAATAGCATAATTGTAATAATCCAATATTTTATCACTCTCAAAGCAATGAGCATCTGTGGCAGAGAAGCTTCCTATATAAGCGTTATTATTGTCTTTAATAGGAATATGAGAAAATGTTAATTCATTAAACAGCAATTGTAATTCACTTATTTTGTGGTTGCTGCTTAATGGTTTTACATCGTTAATAATAAATTCTGTAAGTTTCATGTATGCTTTAAATAGAACTGCAAATTAATCAAAAAAATACTATGTAAGCCTGTTCTAGTTTGTATTTTTGTATTTTAAAAATATAAAATGACTAAGTTAAGTGTAAACATTAATAAGATAGCGACTTTAAGAAATTCTAGAGGGGGTGATGTCCCTAATGTAGTTCAGTTTGCAAAAGATGTTCAGCATTTTGGAGCTCAAGGTGTAACCATACACCCAAGACCAGACCAACGCCACATACGATACCAAGACGCACACGATTTAAAACCAGTTGTTTATACCGAGTATAATATTGAAGGAAACCCCATAGATTCTTTTATAAAACTAGTTTTAGAAGTAAAACCAACACAGGTTACTTTAGTGCCTGATGCGGTAGATGCTATTACAAGTAATGCCGGTTGGGATACTATAAAACACAAAGGTTTTTTAAAAGAAGTAATTAAAGAATTTAGACAAAATAATATAAGAACCTCCATATTTGTTGACCCAGATTTAAAACAAATTGAAGGGGCAAAAATAACCGGAACAGATAGAATTGAATTATACACAGAAGCTTTTGCACACCAATATAGCTTAGGAAACAAAAATGCTATTACACCTTATTTTGAAAGTGCTGTTCTAGCAAACAAATTGGGTTTAGGTATAAACGCAGGTCACGATTTGTCTTTAGACAACATTCTGTTTTTTAAAGAGAACATACCAAGTTTATTAGAAGTTTCAATAGGTCATGCACTTATTGTAGAAAGCTTGTATTTAGGTATAGAGAACGTGGTTCAAATGTATTTACACAAACTAAAATAGTATTGAATTAGTGAAAAAAACGCAAATTTTACATTCAAATATAATAGGAGAAGGCAAACCTTTTGTAATTTTACATGGGTTTTTAGGCATGAGCGATAATTGGAAAACTATGGGAAATCAATTTAGTCAAGTTGGTTTTCAAGTACACTTAGTAGATCAAAGAAATCATGGTCGTAGTTTTTGGAGTGATGCCTTTAATTATGAACTTCTTACCGAAGATTTAAAACACTATTGTGAGTATTATAACCTAAAAGATAGTATTTTACTAGGACATTCTATGGGCGGAAAAACAGCCATGCAATTTGCAGCCCAATACCCAGAACAGGTTTCAAAATTACTTATTGCAGATATTGCACCGCGTTTTTACCCAGTACATCATCAAAATATTTTAAACGGACTAAATGCCTTAGATTTTAATACTATTAAAAGTAGAGGAGAAGCCGATAAAGTTTTAAGCAGCTATGTTAATAATTTTGGAATACGTCAATTTTTACTTAAAAACCTCTATTGGGTTGAAAAAGGAAAGCTAGCTCTAAGAATGAATTTAGAAGTTTTAACCAATAAAGTAAGCGAAATAGGTGAAGCACTGCCAAGTGATATGATGTTTGAAAAAAACACGTTGTTTTTACGTGGCGATAGTTCAGAATATATAAACATAGCCGATGAAAGCACTATTAAAAACCACTTTCCAAAAGCAAAACTTGTTACTATCGCTAAGGCCGGGCATTGGTTACATGCAGAAAACCCACAAGACTTTTTTAATGTT
>JALRJA010000054.1 GCA_023255235.1 Flaviramulus sp. | reverse complement strand
CGCTTCAGTGTTGATGCTGGTTTGTAGGGCGTTCAATTCTTCGATTAAACGGCCTTTTTCCTCGTGTAAGGCTTTAATTTTCATGGTTTATTTGTGTTTGAGTTTTATTATGTTAATTAAATCTGATTCATTTACAAAACGCTTGTCTTTGTCTATTTCTTTCAATTTTCTCTGTGCCCATTCGATACCGGCATCGCCGCCCCATGCATCCCACATAAGACCTCCACATCCTTCAGAATATGGAACATCTTTATGTTGCTCGTGACGTTTAAATGCTGCCATCTTAGCAATAACATCTCTCGAAATCGGAGATTTTGATGCCAATTGGCGTGCTCTTGCCTTCCCTACGTCCGTGCCGCAATCGCCCCAGCCATTTTCTTCTGCCCAATCCAATGCTCTTTGTGCATTGTTAGATGCAGCTTCTGGATAGTCTGTATAGCTATCTGGTTTGGTTCTAAGTATGCTTCTTGCTTGCGCTAAAGTTTCCTCATACGCAGGGTATGTTACGGGAGATACATCCAATAATTGGTCTATTTTACGCACAATATGCATAGAATTATCGCCATATTTATCAGATTTGCCCCAAGAATATTCTTTTACGGTGAATGCAAAACTTGACTGAGTTACATCCCCACGCATAATACTACGCGCTACTTGAACGTGTAGTGGATTTTCATAATCGGGGTTTTTATCTGCAAAAATGCGTCTAAAAAATTTTAAAATATATTTTTCATTGTAAACCAATGAGGTATTACTTTGTTCTAAGCCCATAAAACGCGACGATTTATAGGTTTTGTTTTCAAACAAATGACTTTTATGATACTGAACTTTGGTAGTATCTATAGGCTCTGCCGATGCTATGCGTTGAAAAACCAATTTTCTAAACGCTTCTAAGTTTATAGCATCAATTATATAGCCTTTATTTCCTTCTATTTCTATTGGAAGAATTTTGTCTTTTTGTGCAAAATGGTCATCAGTAACAAAGGCAATAGGTAAAAAGTAATGTTGGTAAAAAGCTTCAATAAAATTGACTTCAAGTATTAATCCATAATAAACCTCTTCTTTTTGTTGAATTTTAAAAAACTCGGCTAATTCAATGTATTTGAGTTTGCTAGATTTACCACCATACCAACGTTGTTTAGTGATATAATCTTCTAAAACATCTGATAAAAAAACGGATACAAAGTCTGTATTATCAAGTAATTCTTCCCAGCTTTTAGTGGTTTTAAAAGCGGGTTTTATGTTTTGTATAGAAGATTTATCAGCCATTCTATTTGTTTATCTTAAAAATATGAAATGGTAATGTAGGATGTAATTCTACAAAGTTCCACTCGCTATTCCAATGGTATTTGTTGTCTGTAATTAAATCGTGCATTTCAAGTTGATGCCCGGCATTAATGCTTAACTCACTTAAAGGAAGTTGAACGGTGCCTTGTTGTGAGTTATAGGCATCTAAGCTTATAACTACAAGTAGTTCGTTTGTTTTGCTATCGTTCCATTTGTAAAAGGCTATTAAATTTTGATTTTCTATATAACAAAACCTAATATTATTGGTTTGTTGAAAAGCTTCGTTATGCTGCCTAATAGAGTTTAATTTTGAAATAATAGTAATGAGTTTATTATTAACATTCCAATCATAATGAGCAATTTGAAATTTTTCTGAGTTGAGATATTCTTCTTTTCCTAAGAGTGAATCAGATAGCATATATTCAAAAACAGGACCGTATATACCAATACTTGAGCTTAATGTTGCTGCAAGAGCGTAGCGTTGTATGTGTTTAGATTCATTAGCTCCTTGTAGGTGAAATGGGTTTATATCTGGCGTATTTGGCCAAAAGTTAGGTTGCATATATTCTCGCAATTCACTTTTGGTTAATTCTTCTACATAGTCTATAATTTCTTGTTTGGTATTTCGCCAAGTAAAATAGGTGTAAGACTGAGTAAACCCTTGTTTTGCTAGTTGTTGCATTACCTTTGGAGCTGTAAAAGCTTCGGCTAAAAATATAACATCAGGGTGTTTTGCCTTTACTTGATTAATAATCCAATTCCAAAAATAAAAGGGTTTGGTGTGTGGGTTATCAACTCTAAATATTGTAATACCGCAAGCAATCCAATACATTAAAATATCTAAACATTCTTCCCAAAGTTTTTTATAATCGTCACTTTCCCAATAAATAGGTAAAATATCTTGGTATTTTTTGGGTGGGTTTTCTGCATATTGTACAGTGCCATCTGGTCGCCATTTAAACCATTTGGGGTGTTGTTTTACCCAAGGGTGATCGGGTGCCGCTTGCAGAGCATAATCCATAGCAATTTCAATACCATTATCTTTTGCACATTTAATTAGTGATTTAAAATCGGCTATATTTCCTAACTCTGGATGAATATCTTTATGACCTCCATATTGAGAGCCAATTCCCCAAGTAGAGCCAACATCGTCTTTTTTAGCATTGGTAGTGTTGTTTTTACCCTTTCGGTTTACTTCGCCAATAGGGTGAATGGGCGGTAAATAAACAACATCAAAACCCATATTTTTTATACGAGGTAAAATACGTTTACAGTCGTTTAGCGTGCCATGAACTCCTGGTTGCTGTGATGTTGATCTTGGAAAAAATTCATACCAAGTACTAAACCTAGCTTGTTTTCTATCTACATAAACCTTGTATTCTTTTGATGAATTATCAAGTATTTTTATGGGGTTATCAAAAAACAGTTTGTATAATCTCTGTGAGGTTGCTTCTTTAATAGCCTCATCATAAGTATCTTTACTTTTAAAAATATGCTGTAAATGTTCTAAATATGATTGGTCTTTTGCATTTACTTTTTTTATAATATCTTTTATAAAAAGGATTCCTTCTAGTAATTCTGAAGATACCTGCTGTTGGTCGTTAACCTTTCTTATTAAACCATGTCTCCAATTTAGGGCATAATCTACCCAAGCTTGTATTTTATAGGTATAAAACCCTTGTTTTTTAACGGTAAATAAAGCTTGCCATTCATCATTTCCTGTTAAATTTAACCTTGTTTCTTGCCATTTTTTATCATTTTCATGTTTGTAAAGTACAGATGCACCTAGTACATCATGCCCATCGGCTAGAATATGTGCGTTAATATTAACTATTTCATTAACAACACGTTTAATGTAAAATTCTCCGCAGTTAATACTAGGAGATACATAATCAATTACAACTCTTTTTTGGTTTTGCATTGTTTTGTTAGTTTAAATAAGCGTCATTATATAACGTAACCTTTTGGTATGGTTGCTCCTTTTTTAACAACAACAATGCCTTCTTTAATGGTGTACATAGTGGTTTCTTTATCTTCAAGATGTTTGCCGCCATTAATTCTAACATCATCACCAATTCTGCAGTTTTTATCTAAAATAGCATTTTTAATAAAACAGCGTTCGCCTATACCCATAAGGATTTCAATATTATTTTTATCAATTTCAGCTAAAGTTTCATAGTAATCAGATCCCATCATGTAGGTATTAATTACGGTAGATTCTTTTCCAATTCTAGACCGAATACCAATTACAGATTGTTCTATTTTTGCAGCACTTATAATACAGCCTTCAGCTATAACGGCTTTTTCAAGCATAGTGCCGGCTAATTTTGTGGTTGGTAACATTCTGGCTCTGCTGTAAATACGTTTTTTAGTATCGTATAAATCAAACGAAGGAATATTGGCAGTAAGCCCAATATTGGCATCAAAAAACGAATCAATATTTCCAATATCGGTCCAATATCCTTCATATTGATAGCTTAGTGTTTTATGTTTGTTTATAGATTGAGGTATTATTTCCTTACCAAAATCAATGGTAGCAGGATCGTTCATTAGTTTTTGCAACAAATCTCTATTAAAAACATATATTCCCATAGAAGCTAAATAATGTCTGTCTTGAGATTTCATCTCGTTGCTAACCTCAGATGTCCACTCTGGTAATAAAGATGCGTCAGGTTTTTCAATAAAAGATGTTATTACATTTTCTTCATTTGATTTTAATATACCAAACGATGTCGCCTCTTTTGCTTTTACAGGAATGGTTGCTATAGAAATTTCAGCATTATTTTTTATATGAGCATCAATCATTTTATCATAATCCATTTGGTAAAGTTGATCGCCCGAAAGGATCAGAGCATATTCAAAATCATGTCTTAAAAAATGGTGCATACTTTGCCTTACAGCATCGGCAGTTCCTTGAAACCAAGTTTTGTTTAGTGGGGTTTGTTCTGCAGCTAACACATCAACAAAAGCACTACTAAAAAAACTAAAGTGGTAGGTGTCTTTAATATGGCGGTTTAGCGATGCCGAATTAAATTGCGTTAGAACAAAAATTCTTTTTATATCGGCGTTTATACAGTTTGAAATAGGAATGTCTACCAATCTGTATTTACCTGCAATAGGAACAGCCGGCTTAGAGCGTTGTTCTGTTAATGGGTAAAGCCTAGAGCCTTGTCCTCCGCCTAAAATAATTGCTAAAACCTTATCGTTAATCATGGTGTTTTGTTTTAATATCTTGTTATATTACTGATTTGTATAGCGTTTCAACTTGTTTAGCTATGGCTTCCCAATCAAAATAATCTTCAACACGCTTTCTACCATTTCTTGCCATTGTTTCGTTTAAGCTTTTGTCTGAAATTACCTTGTTGATACCATTTGCTAAATCTCTTGAAAATGTATCGGGGTTAACAGGTTCAAAAGGAGCTGTTTTTTGTTGTTCTAACGGAATTAAAATACCGGTTTCTCCATCTACAACAACCTCTTTAATACCGCCAACCGCACTGGCAACAACGGCTGTATGACACGCCATAGCCTCAATATTTATAATGCCAAAGGGCTCATAAATAGATGGGCAGCAAAACACATTGGCATGAGAATACAACTGAATAATTTGCTCTTTTTCAAGCATTTTATCAATCCAAATTACATTATCACGTGTTTTTTTTACTTCTGAAACGGCATCTTCCATTTCTTTACCAATTTCTTTAGTGTCTGGTGCACCGGCACAAAGCACTATTTGAGTTTCTGGGTTAATGTATTTTATAGCGTTTACTAAATGTATGATACCTTTTTGGCGTGTTATTCTACCAACAAAAAGAACATAAGGCTTTGTTTTATCAATTTTGTAGGTTTCTAAAACGGTTGTTTTTGAAGTTGGTTTATATTGTTTTAAGTTAATGCCATTGTAAATAACCTTAACTTTTTCTTGATCAACATTAAAGTGTTTAAGAACATCTACTTTGGTTTCTTGAGATACGGCAATTATAGCATCGGCCATTTCAATGGCTGTTTTTTCAACCCAAGAAGAGGCATCATAACCTCTGCCAAGTTGTTCGCGTTTCCAAGGGCGTAAAGGTTCTAGAGAATGGGTAGTAATAACCAATGGTGTTCCGTAGCATAGCTTGGCAATAATTCCCGCAAATTGAGCATACCATGTATGACAATGAACAACATCTGCATCAACAGTTGTAGCATTCATGTGAATGCAGGTATTTAATGTTTGTAAAACCGCTTTAAGTTTACTGTCGGTATTATTAAAAAGCGGGTTTTCAAAAGAGAATCCTTCAACACTTAGGGTTTGGTTTTTTTCATCTTGGTCACCAAAGCATCTTACTTCTACTTGCATTAACTTAGCTAGTTCATCTGCCAAATACTCAACATGAACACCAGCACCCCCATAAACATAGGGCGGAAACTCTCTTGTATAAAAAAGTACTTTCATATATAATGCTTTAAATACACGACAAAAAAAGAAAATTTTATGTTTATAACAGTTCTTTTTTTTGAGTAAATTTTAAAAATTACATTACCTATTTTTTAACAGGTATTTCATTGATAATCAAACAAAAACATGGGTATAATTTGAAAAAATTACTAATCCCAACAAAATGGTTTAATTTTATAATAGACACATACT
>JALRJA010000021.1 GCA_023255235.1 Flaviramulus sp. | reverse complement strand
AAAATTATTGCTATTGCTAATCAAAAAGGTGGTGTTGGTAAAACAACTACCTCTATAAACTTGGCAGCATCACTAGGTGTACTAGAAAAAAAAGTGCTGCTTATAGATGCAGACCCACAAGCAAATGCAACTTCTGGAATTGGTATAGATGTAGAATCTGTTGAAATAGGAACTTATCAACTACTTGAACACTCTAATACTGCTAAAGAAGCTATTTTAAAAACTAAAACACCAAATTTAGATATTATTCCTGCTCATATAGATTTGGTTGCTATTGAAATTGAACTTGTAGATAAAGATGCACGTGAGTATATGCTTAAAAAGGCATTACAAGAAATTAAAAATGAATATGATTATATAATAATAGATTGTGCTCCTTCATTGGGTTTATTAACCCTAAATGCGTTAACAGCATCAGAGGCTGTAATTATTCCAATTCAGTGTGAATACTTTGCGTTAGAAGGTTTAGGTAAATTATTAAACACCATTAAAAGTGTGCAAAAAATTCACAATCCAGAATTGGATATAGAAGGGCTGTTATTAACCATGTATGATTCGCGTTTAAGACTATCAAATCAAGTAGTAGAAGAGGTTCAAAAGCATTTTAATGATATGGTTTTTCAAACCATCATACAACGTAATGTGCGTTTAAGTGAAGCACCAAGTTATGGTGAAAGTATAATTAATTACGATGCTGGCAGTAAAGGAGCAGATAATTACTTAAGTTTGGCAAAAGAAATCATAAATAAAAACGCTTAAATTATGGCTAAGGCAACCAAAAAACAAGCTTTAGGTAGAGGTTTATCGGCATTATTAAAGGATCCAGATAATGATATTCAATCTGTACAAGATAAAAATGCAGAGAAGGTTATTGGAAATATGGTAGACTTAGATATTGACTTTATTGTTGTAAATCCATTTCAACCTCGCACAAATTTTAGTGAAGAATCGTTACGTGAGTTAGCTTCATCAATTAAAGAACTAGGTATTATTCAACCTATTACAGTTAGAAAATTAGGTCTTAACAAATACCAATTAGTTTCTGGTGAACGCCGTTTTAGAGCTTCAAAACTATTACATTTAGAAACTATTCCGGCGTATGTTAGAATTGCAAATGATCAAGAATCACTTGAAATGGCCTTGGTTGAAAATATTCAGCGTCAAGATTTAGATCCTATTGAAATTGCTTTATCATACCAACGCTTAATAGATGAAATTAATTTAACACAAGAGCAAATGAGTGAGCGTGTTGGTAAAAAACGCTCTACTATTGCCAATTATTTGCGATTATTAAAATTAGACCCTATTATTCAAACAGGTATGCGAGATGGCTTTATCTCTATGGGTCATGGGCGTGCCTTAATTACCATTGAAGATCAAACCCTTCAATTACATATCTACGAAAAAATATTATCAAAAAAACTATCGGTTAGAGAAACCGAAAACTTAGTTAGAAACTACGGTAATTCTCAAACAACACAGCATACAGCATCACAACAAGAAGAAAACGAAACAATTCCTAAATACATTAAAAAAGGAATTACTGCTTTTTCTGAATACTTTGGGCACAAAATTGACGTTAAAGTCTCTAAAAACGGCAAAGGAAAAATCACCATTCCATTTCATTCAGAAGAAGATTTTAATCGTATAAAAAAATTAGTTGAAGGTGCTAAATAAATTTAGAATAGCAAGTATAGTCACTTTTCTGTATTGTTTTACTTTGATAGCTCAAGAAGAAGATTCAAAAAAAAAACAACTTCCTAAAGAAGCTTTGCAAGACTCTATTGTAAAAGTAAATAATGCCAGCAACCCTCTATCGCCAGCAAAAGCGGCTTTTTATTCGGCTATTTTACCAGGTTTAGGACAAGCATACAACAAAAAATACTGGAAAATACCGCTCGTTTATGGAGCTATTGGTACAGGCGTATTTTTTTATGTAAATAACAATAAAGAGTATAACCGGTATCGTGATGCCTACAAAAGTAGGCTGGCTGGCTTTACAAATGATGAATTTTATTTTGACTCTCAAGGCAATCAACTTACCACACCAAGAGTTACAACACAAGGGCTAGAACGTGCTCAAAAGTTTTATAGAAAAAACAAAGAAGTATCTCTTTTAGTTACTTTAGGACTTTATGCATTAAATATTATAGATGCCAATGTTGATGCACATTTGTTACAATACAATGTAGATGAAAACCTATCATTAGCTCCACATTATAAAATAAATGAATTGGATGCCTCAAGTAGTGTAGGGCTAACTTTAAATTTAAAATTTTAAAATGAAATGCCTCACATTAAAAATAATGCTACAAAAAAGGTTATTTTTGGCAAATTTCTTTTTATCTCAATAATACTTAATACTAACCAATGAATATTGCTTTACTAGGATATGGAAAAATGGGTAAAACCATTGAACAAATTGCCCTTAATCGAGGTCATAAAATTATTTTAAAAATAGATAAAGATGATACAGATTATGATATTACCCAAGCCGATGTTGCTATAGACTTTAGTATACCTTCTGTAGCTTATAACAATATTTCGCATTGCTTAAACAACGGCGTTCCGGTTATATCTGGAACAACCGGATGGTTAGATAACTACCAAAATGCAGTAAATTTATGTCAAGAAAAAAAAGGGGCTTTTATTTATGCTTCAAATTTTAGTTTAGGGGTAACTATTTTTTTTGAATTAAATAAAACACTTGCAAAAATGATGAATTCACTTAAACAATACCAAGTTTCTTTAGAAGAAATTCATCATACACAAAAACTAGATGCTCCAAGCGGAACTGCTATTTCTTTAGCTAATGATATTATTTCTAACAATGCCAATTTTAAAAATTGGAAATTACATGAAAAAGCCGAAAATAGTATTCCTATAACGGCTAAACGCATTGAAGATGTTCCTGGAACACACACCGTTACTTATAAAAGCAGTATTGACACCATTAGTATTGAACATATAGCACATAACAGGCAAGGTTTTGCTTTAGGAGCTGTAATTGCTGCCGAATGGCTTGTTGGAAAAAAAGGCGTTTTTACCATGAATGATGTACTTGGATTGTAAGAATTCATATTTTATAAAACTCGTAAATCTTTGTTAAATGAGATAAATCTATTAACTAGAATTTTTATTTCATAAATAAAAACTGCAAATTTGAACAAAAAAATATTAGTTGTATTAAACAATTACCAATAAAAACTATAAAATTCTTTTTTTTAGGAATTTTTTTTAATTTTACACAGCCGGGATAAACTACAGTATGG
>JALRJA010000448.1 GCA_023255235.1 Flaviramulus sp. | reverse complement strand
TGTGGTAAAAAGTTTTTCTGTAAGCTTTTACCAGGACCTAAACCTTTTATACCGCCTGTGGCAATAGCAATTTTTGCTTTTTCAATTTGATAATCTGCTTCGGTATCTTCGGGGTTTGAAAAACTTTCAATTCTGCCCATCCAAGTATCAACTCTATTGGGCATAGCATCGGGGAAAGCTTTTGCAATTAAAATAAACAGCGTTAAAACTAAAATACCTGAGCCAATAATTACAGCTAAATACCTAATAGGGTAACCACCTAAAAAAACTAACATAATGACCATTAGAAATAAAATAGCTGCGGTTGAAAAATTGGCTGGAAGTATGAGAATTAATACTAAAAACACTGGTGTCCAAAGTGGCAGTATAGACTCTTTAAAAGTGATAACAGTATCTTTTATTTTAGACATGTATCTAGCTACATAAACCATAAGAACAACAGCTGCCAAAGTAGAGGTTTGAAAAGACATTCCTACTATTGGTATTTGTATCCATCTGCTGGCATTGGCTCCTTCTATGGTTGTGCCTTGCAGCATGGTAATTCCTAATAAAACCAAAACTATTGGAATCATGATTAACGACAATCCTCTAAAATATCTATAAGGTATTTTATGTACACCAAACATGATAACAAAGCCTAAAAACAAGTGCATAAAATGCTTTATAAAAAAGGTAAATGTGTTGCTACCACTACCTTTATATGCCAAATTACTTGCTGCACTATAAACAGGTAAAAAAGACAGAATGGCTAATAGTGCTACTATAGCCCAAATTAACCTATCTCCTTTAATGTTTTTAAATAGTGTTTGCATGTTATATTTTGTTGCTTTTTATAAAATAACGAATCTTAAAAGCCATTTTAACGTGACTTTTATTAACCGCGTTTTTTTATAAATTTCTTACTGCATTTTTAAATTGGCGTCCTCTATCTTCATAGTTTTCAAATAAATCAAAGCTTGCACAAGCAGGTGACAATAAAACATTATCGCCGGCTTCTGCTACTTTATAAGCTATCTTTACTGCTTCTGTCATAAATTGTGTTTCAACAATAATATCAACCATATTACCAAAAGTGTTCATTAATTTGGCGTTGTCTACTCCTAAACAAATTATTGCTTTAACCTTTTCATTTACAAAAGGGAATAACTCCTCATAATTATTTCCTTTGTCAACACCACCAACAATCCAAACGGTTGGTACATCCATACTTTCTAAGGCATAATAGGTTGCATTTACATTTGTTGCTTTAGAGTCGTTTATATACTGAACTTTATTAATTTTAAGAACTTGCTCTAAACGATGCTCAACTCCTTGAAAATTTTCTAAACTCTCACGAATGGTTTGCTTCCTAATTTTTAATAAATGTGCCACAGTTGATGCTGCCATGGCATTTTTTATGTTGTGTTTTCCTTCTAATACTAAACTTGATGTTGGCATAATTATTTGGTTGTTATCTATTGTTATTGTAATATTTTTTTTATCTAAATATGCTCCGTTATCTATAGTTTTCACTAAAGAAAATGGTAATAATGTAGATTGAATAGGGTTGTTTTTTAAATGATTTGTGATGACTTCATCATCGGCATCATAAATTAGATAATCATCTTTAGTTTGATTCATAGCTATTCTAAATTTTGATGCTATATAATTTTCAAATTTATAATCATATCTATCTAAATGATCGGGTGTAATATTTGTTATAATGGCAATTTTTGGTTTAAAATCAACTATGTCATCAAGCTGAAAACTACTTATCTCAAGCACGTAATTTTCAACATTATTTTCAAAAACTTGCTTAGCAAAACTATCGCCAATATTACCTGCTAAACCCACATTTAATTCTTGTTTTAAAATGTGATGTGTTAAGGTTGCCGTTGTGGTTTTACCGTTGCTTCCTGTTATTCCAATAATAGGTGCTTTTGTAAATTTGAAAGCAAACTCAATTTCTGAAATTACTGGAATT
>JALRJA010000427.1 GCA_023255235.1 Flaviramulus sp. | reverse complement strand
CATGGAAAAGTAAATGTGTTTAATTGTTGCCATGAGACTGTAACGATTGAGTTTGGTAAAGACGATAAAAAAATAGGTGCTTTTGCAATACAATCGCTAAAAGAAGCAACAAAAGCTTTAAAAAACAACACCATTGATGTTTTGGTTACCGCACCAATTAATAAACACAACATTCAATCTGAAGAATTTAATTTTCCGGGGCATACTAATTATTTAGCAAAAGAGCTACAAGGAGAGAGTTTAATGTTTATGATTACAGATTCGTTACGAGTTGGCTTACTAACAGACCATGTGCCTATTAAAGATGTTACAGCACTTATTACACCTGAGTTAATTGAAAAAAAAGTAAACCATGTATATGACTCTCTTATTAAAGACTTTAAAATTCAAAAACCTAAAATAGCCATTCTTGGCATTAACCCGCACACGGGCGATAATGGTGTAATAGGCAATGAAGATGATACCATTTTAAAACCCACTATAGAAAAAATTAAAGCATCAGGCAAATTACTATTTGGCCCTTATGCATCAGATAGTTTTTTTGGTTCAAACAATTATAAAAATTTTGATGCCATTATTGCGTCCTATCACGATCAAGGATTAGTACCGTTTAAAACAATATCATTTGGGCAAGGTGTTAATTATACAGCAGGTTTAAACAAAGTAAGAACCTCTCCAGATCATGGAACTGCTTATGAAATTGCAGGAAAAGGAATAGCCAATGAAAGCTCGTTTAAAGAAGCTTTGTTTAAAGCCATAGAAATTTACAAAAACAGATGTGAATATATAGCGTTTAATAAAAACCCGCTTCAAAAAAAACAAACAAAATAACCCGTTTTCCAGCATTAAATCAAATAGCTAAACAAGCCCATTGAGCAATGTAAAAGCTACAAACAAAAAAAAAATTATAAGTAATGCTGAGTAAATAAAAATTTATATATTTGCAGGCTCAATTTAGAAGTTCAAAATGAAGCCATTAAAAGCATTTACAATTCCGTTTGTGGGGTTAAAGGTGGGTAAGCATTGTTTTGAGTACAAAATTGAACCGGCGTTCTTTGATCATTTTGAGTATACCGATTTTAACGATGTAAACATTGATGTAAATGTTGAATTAAATAAAAAAACAACATTATTAGAATTACATTTTAAAATTTCAGGATGGGTTAATGTTGATTGTGACTTAACCAACGAACCATACAACCAAAACATAAATCACAGCTTTGATTTGGTAGTAAAGTTTGGAAATGAGTATAATGACCAATATGTTGATATTCTTATAGTTCCTCACGGAACTTATGAAATTAATATTCAACAATACATTTATGAACTTGTTATACTTGCGGTACCCATTAAAAAAATTCACCCTGGCGTTGAAGACGGAACATTAGATTCAGATATACTCAAAAAACTCGAAGAATTAAGCCCTAAAAATAAAGACGAAAATGAGGCTCATACAGACCCTCGATGGAATACTTTAAAAAAATTATTAACGGATAAATAAATATATCAAATGGCACATCCAAAAAGAAAAATCTCAAAAACAAGAAGAGATAAGAGACGAACTCATTACAAAGCAACTGCGCCACAAATTGCTACTTGCCCAACTACTGGTGAAGCCCATTTATATCACAGAGCACATTGGCATGAAGGAAAACTCTATTACAGAGGTCAGGTGTTAATAGATAATTCGGAAGAAGTAGAAAACTTAGCATAAATAAATTTATCGCAAATACTGCATAAAACGCTCTATAATTGAGCGTTTTTTTTATGAAAAGCATCCAGCTTTTGT
>JALRJA010000295.1 GCA_023255235.1 Flaviramulus sp. | reverse complement strand
TTTTTAAATTGAATAATTTTGAATAGCGTTTTCGTTGTGTTAAAAATAAAGAATGGTCTCTAAATGAATATTTAGCGTCATTATATTTTCTGAAACATTCTTGTTTTAAATCGTCATCATGGTAAATTTTTGCACCCGTCCATTCGTGGCATTTTATCCCAAAATGATTATTTGCTTCTACTGAAAGCCTACCACCTCCAGAAGCAGACTCTAAAATGCCTTGAGCTAAAGTAATACTAGCAGGAATATTGTAAAGTCTCATTTCGTTTTTGGCTATTTCTTTATAAATATCAATATATTTTTCAGTGGTATTAGCATAATACTTTTCTGGTGTTGGGTTTGTGTTTCGAGGGGTTTCTTGTGTTTTTATTACTACTTCATTGGTATTGGTTTTTGGTTTCTTTATGGATACACTTTTTTTTGCTTTGCAACTAAAAAGCATCACTCCTAAACAAAATAGTATGGATATTTTATTCATAAAACTACTGTATTATTGGTAAATTTTTGTTTTTTAAAATTAAATTCAAACCTTCAATTCCTTGCAAACCTCCCGTATGAATTGCTAGTATTTTTGATTCTCTTGGAAAATAGTTTTTTGATATTAAATCAAAAATACCAAACATCATTTTTCCTGTGTAAATAGGGTCTAAAGGAATTTTATATTGTTCCTTAAACGCATTTATAAAACCAATTAACTCTTTGTTTATTTTGGCATAACCTCCAAAATGGTAGCTAGTTAAAAGTTTCCAATTGGTTTTGGTAGCAAATTTAATAATATCTTCTTTTAAAAAATCACCTTTTAATGCAGAAAAACCTAAAACTTGTTGACTAGGTTTTGAACAATTTATGAGTCCTGATACGGTTCCTCCAGTTCCTACAGAACAACATATATAATCAAAAGTTTGGTCTTCTTCTGTTAAAATTTCTTCACAGCCCTTAACAGCTAACCTATTTGTACCACCTTCTGGTATTATATAAAAATTACCAAATTCATTTTTTAAATTATTTAAAAAAGATGCGAGATTTTTATCTCTGTAGCTATTTCTAGAAATAAACTTAAATTGCATACCACATTGTTTTGCAAAACGCAAAGTTGGATTGCTCTCAACTTTATCAAACAGTTCATCACCTCTTATAATTCCTATAGTTTTAAATTCTAGACTTTGCCCTGCAGAAGCAACAGCAGCAATGTGATTTGAATAAGCACCACCAAAGGTTAATAAGGTATTAAAACCATCTTCTTTTGCTTTAATAATATTGTATTTAAGTTTTCTATACTTATTTCCAGAGACAACAGGATGAATATAATCTTCTCGCTTTATAAATAATTTAACACCCTGCTCATTAAGGATATTTACAGGTTGGTTAACGCTATTTTCTGGTTTAAACATCATGCTTGCTAAGATACTTTAAAAAAGCCCAAACAGGACGTTCTTTCAAATAATTAAGATTTGTTTCATTTGTATAAGCTTCTACTTCAAAAGACATATTCTTGTATGCTTTTTTCTTATTTTTATATTGAAATAATAATAGCATAAACTCTATAATATAAACTATATAAAAAGGAATAATTAACAATTCTAATTGCTGTTTTAAGTGAATTTTTTCATGATTAATTAAAACCGCATCTTTCTTTAAATGTTTTGATTTTAAAAAAACAAAAGGAAAAATAGCTATCCCAGTAAACCCTTTTGGTACTAAATATTTTGAAATAAAAACCATGGTATATAAGGTTTCAAAAATCAATCCAATTTACAGTATCTTTGTTAAAATGAAAAAAATAATTCCAGTTGAAGAAGGTGATTATTATGTAACACCAGAAGGTTACAGATGCTTTACAGAGCAATATCATTTAAAACGAGGATATTGTTGTGAGAGCGGCTGTAGGCATTGCCCTTATGGGTATAATACTAAAATAGAAAGATAAAAAAATTGGCAATCTAAATTGTTATTCTAAAATGTGCTTGGTATGATTATTGTTGTATTTTAGATGAGTGCACAACAGAAAAAGATTAATTTATTTGAATTTCAATTACCAAATAACTAAAAAGAAACAGCTATGAAAAATTTATTGAAAACAATACCCGTATTAGCTTTTTTAATTATGGCAACTTCGTGTAGCTCTATACGAGTTGCTACAGATTATGATAAAAAAGCAACCTTTGAAAACTACAAAACCTTCGCTTTTTTTAAAACAGGCATTGATAAAGCAGAAATTAGTGATTTAGATAAACGCCGAATTTTACACGCCATAGAATCTGAGTTATTAGCAAAAGGATTTACAAAATCTGAAACTCCAGACCTATTAGTAAGCCTCTTTACAAAATCTCAACAACGCGTTGATGTTTACAACAATGCTTGGGGCATGGGTGCTTGGGGTTGGGGACCTGGCTGGGGCTGGGGTTGGGGACCTGGTTGGGGTTGGGGTTGGAATCAACCTAACACATCTGTAACCACACAAGGCGTTCTTTACATTGACCTTATTGATGCCAATAAAAAAGAACCTATTGA
>JALRJA010000256.1 GCA_023255235.1 Flaviramulus sp. | reverse complement strand
CTTTTGGTTGTGTTAGTATATGCAAAACCAAACGCAAAGCGGTGCGTTTACCAATTCCTGGCAATTGTGCCATTTGATTGACTGCGTTTTCTAATAGTTTTGATGAAAATTCCATAGTTGCGAAATTACAATAATTGTTTGTTTTATTACTAATGTGAATTTTGAAATCTTTAATTTGTATATTTCGGCTTCATTTTAGAATTATGCAACCTATTCACGTCCTTTTACTCATTATTATTTATTTTGGCATACTGGTATTTGTTTCTTATCTCACTGGAAAGGAAGATAGCAACGATTCGTTTTTTAAGGCGAACAAATCGTCGCCTTGGTACTTGGTAGCCTTCGGAATGATAGGTGCTTCGCTTAGTGGCGTTACTTTTATTTCTGTTCCTGGCGATGTAGGCGCCAATATGTTTGGATATATGCAGGTTGTTTTTGGATACTTGTTTGGGTATATTGTAATTGCCTTTGTGCTTATGCCTGTTTATTACAAAATTAATGTTACCTCTATTTATGAGTATTTAGGAAGTAGATTTGGTATAGTTAGTCATAAAACTGGTGCGGCTTTCTTTTTTGTTTCAAGAGTTTTGGGTTCTGCTTTTAGGTTATTTTTGGTGGCTAGTGTTTTACATGAATTTGTTTTTAAATATTGGCATTTCCCTTTTCCAATAACGGTAATTATTTCTGTTTTACTCATTTTAATTTACACCTATAGAGGTGGTATAAAAACGGTTGTATGGACAGACACTATTCAAACCTTATTAATGTTATTAGCTTTAGTGGTAACCATTGTGCTTATTTACCAACAGATGGGTTGGGGTTTGGGTGATTTTATTGGAAGTGAATCTATTAAACAATATGATAAAATTTTCTTTTTTGATGATATTTTAGCTAAAAACCACTTTATAAAGCAATTTATAGGCGGTATGTTTATTGCCATTTGCATGACAGGATTAGACCAAGATATGATGCAAAAAAACCTCACCTGCAAATCGTTAAAAGACGCTCAAAAAAATATGCTTAGCTTTAGTGTTGTTTTGGTTTTTGTCAATTTTGTATTTTTGTTATTAGGTGCTTTGCTATTTGTTTATGCCAATTCAAAAGGTATTGGTATTCCTACCATAGATGGGGTTGTTAAAACCGATTTACTGTATCCTGAAATTGCTCTAAACTCAAACTTAGGACTACCTGTTGCCATTTTTTTCACATTAGGATTAATAGCTGCTGCATACAGTAGTGCAGATAGTGCTCTTACTTCTCTTACAACATCATTTTGTATTGATTTTTTAAATATTGAAAACCGAGAATTACGTACACAAAAAAGTACCCGAAAAAAAGTACATTTAGCAATGGGTACTTTAATGGTGGTTGTAATAATATGTTTTTATTATGTTTTAAACCAAAATGTAATTAGTGGTATTTTAACTGTTGCTGGATACACTTATGGGCCGCTACTGGGGTTGTTTTCTTTTGGTATTCTTAGTAAAACTAAAGTTAAAGACAAATGGGTTCCTTATATAGCCATAGCATCTGTTGCTTTGTGCTACTTTATAGCAAATATACCTTCAGAATACATTGGTGGTTATAAATTTGGCTACGAATTATTGTTAGTAAATGGACTATTTACTTTTTTAGGTTTAGTGTTAATTCGTTCTAAGAAAGACTAAGTCTTTAAATTGTAACTTAACTATTGATACTTTTACGTTACTTAAGTTATTCAAAATATTATAAAATAGAACTGCTTTATTTTTACCAAATTGTTTGAATTATTGCATATTTGCAATCTGAGTAAAAACAAAACCATGAAAAGACTACTATTACTAATAACACTTTCTGTTAGTTTTGCAGCCTGTGAAAAAGATTCTGAAGATGCTCCACTACTTAATTCTAATTATTCGATTGAAGGAAAATGGTTGTTTGAAATAGACGCCAACCTACCAAATACTATGTATGAATTTAAAGATGGGCTAAGATATACCTATTATGCCGATTCAAATGATTTTTCTACCCAATACTGGAACTCCTTAAGCACATTAGATGCAATACCAAACCCTAACAATTATACATTTGAAGATGGTATTTTAACAATTGATTTAAATTTTGGTAACATAGTAGCCTTACCTCTTATATTTGAATGCGATGGTAATAGAATTAACTTTCAAGACCCTAATTCACCTAACAGACATGATTGGATAAGATTAGGTACAAATGTAGATAATTGCAATTAAATTTAACCTTCTAGAAACTAATTAAAAATGGTTTAGTTTTAATTTTTTTTGCTGACGTTAAACAATAAATATAACCTAGTCAAACCGTTTTCACACCTAGTAATCAGGGCATCCAAAACAATTACTATTGTTTAAAAAATCGTAGGTAATAGATAACTCATACACACCTCCTGTTCTACCAATGCCAGTCATGTTAAAATCATAGGAATACCCAAAGCGAAAGCCTTCCCAATTCATACCAATAAAAGCGTTCATAGAGGTTAAAAAATGACTGTTAGGACTTACCTTATTAGGATTTGTTGCGGCTAATAAAGCAAATGAAAAACGATCAAGATCATACTTCAAACCAAGATCAACCCTGTTATAAGACCCTTGTTGCATAGCATTGAATAAAGCAAATAGTTTATTATCTGAACTATAAGGCTTAAAGGGTAAATTTATTGAACCGTGTAGAGACATAAACATATCTAAGCGTTCTTGACCCTCATAGTTCATCGATATATTAGGATTATTAAGATGTTTTATTGTAAAACCAACCCAAGAATTTTCAGTATTGAAGAGAACTGAGGCACTAAAATCAAAAAAACGTATTGATTCATTAAGATTTATTGGGTCTATACTGTTAGGATTAATTATACCACTAAAAATATTAATCTGATCTTCTAAAACTACATTTTGAAACCCAAAATCTTTTGCACCATAACCTACAGATAAACTAGGGCGAACATTCCAATTATCGGAAATAGCAAATTGATAGGCATAATTTAAATTTACTTGTGTAAAATTATACCGCGTAGCGGTTTCTTTGTGATTGAGTACACTAAGCCCTATTCCACTATTAACTTCTTCAAACCAATTATCTACAAAAGCAAATTGAGTATTAATACTAAAATTAAGACCAGGCCATTGTGTTCTGTGAATTATCCCTGCTCGTGTTGTTTGTTTAGCACCAGTAAAGCTTGAACTTAAACTTTCAGGAATCATAAAAAACTGTGTGTGAATTGGATCTTGCGTAAAACCCTTAAAAAAAACAAACATAGTAACTATTAAAAAATATGGTTTCATAATACTATTTAATTAAAGTTACTGGTCCGTTTAGATCTACAACTGTTCCATTAAACGTTACTCCATGAACAACCATAATATAGTTTCCATTCTCGGCAGGGTCTCCTTTAATTGTACCATCCCAACCATACAAATTCCCATCACTAGATTCACTGTATATTAAAGACCCCCAAGTATCATAAATACTTAATTGAATTTCAGTCATACAAGTATAAACAGGGCGCATTGTTTCATTTATACCATCTCCATTTGGAGTAAATGCATTTGGCAAAATAATATCATATCCTTTTGTAATTTCTATAATTTCTGAATAGGTGTTAGAACAGCCATAAACATCAGTAACTGTTAAACTTACTGTATAGGTTCCTATAGATTCATATGTATGTGAAGGATTATCATCTCCACTTAGTTGTGGCGATCCATCACCAAAATCCCATATTATATCTACAATATCACCTGTTGAATTGTTTGAAAAAGTAACAGGATCGCTAACTGCATATACACCACAAAAGTTAAAGTTTGCTGAACTCACTGTAAAATCTGATACACCAAACTCAGAGAAATTAATTGGATTAAGAGGAAATTCAATTGGTGGACAGCCATTGGCAATTCCGTATTGATCATTAATAAATACTGAATAATTACCAGACTCTGTAGCATCCATGATATTTGGTGATGCCGGGTCTACATAACCACCAGACCATGTTATATTATAGGGTGGCACACCACCGTCAATATAAACAACATTAGTTTGAGTAGCTGTATAAGTACTGCAATCTAATGAAAATGTATCAAAGAAAGACACTGTAATTTCAGGTGGTCTAGTAAGGGTTATATCTGAGGTAGGACTTAGTGGCAAACAGCCATTAACATCGGTAACATTAATAGGGTAAACACCTTCTGATAAGCCATCAAGACACCACAAACCACCACCATTATTTACCCAACCTGACCCATTTGGAAATGGATTTGTTCCGCCTGTTATACTAATACAAATTGACCCATTGTTAAATTCCCAACTGGGTGTTGTATTACAATCTGGTTGTGTTACTACTATGTCTTGAATTACAATAGGTGCTGGTTCATTAATTACTACAATTTGCACTGGTGATGAACAACTGTTGGCATCAACAACATCAAAATAATAAGTACCAGCTAATTGATTAAACAATACTGTAATTCCTTGTGTGGTATTTTGAGCTTCTATTAACACAGAATTGGCATCATATAAATTCACCGTTAAAACACCTGTTCCGCCAGTTGGGGTTACTGTAATTGTTCCAGGATCTCCAAAACAAAGAGCATCATTAACCGTAAATGGTGTTATAATTTCGGCAGGTTGATTAACAACCGTTGTAAAATCGTCTGCACAATTATTGGCATCGGAAACCGTAAAAGTAGTTAGTCCAGCAGGTACCTGAATCAATCCAGTTCCTGAGTATGGCGGTAAACCGCCAGTAGCTGTAACATTATAGGTAGCAAGCCCACCATAACATTCAGCTGGACTTACCAAAGTAGCATTGGTTATCAATTCTTGCGGTTGTGTTAATGTAAAAGAACGAATAATTTGTTCAGGACAATTGGGGTCTGTAACTGTTAATTCATACAATCCTGCTGTTAAAAAATCGAAATTAAGGGTTGCAGGTGAAGTTAAAATAGTGCCCGATTGAGGCGTTACTCCACCAATAAAGCTATATGTAAACTGACCAGAACCACCCGATAGATTAACTGATATAAAACCGTTATTTGCAGCATTACAATCAATATTAAATCCATTGTAATTTGATAAGGTTTCTGTTAATATAATAGGATTCACGGCTGGTTCAATCACATAAATATCAGAAATAAACTCACATCCATTAGCATCTAAAATTTTCAATACATAATTACCTTCACAAGCATTATTAATTTCAAACGGATTGGCTGTGTT
>JALRJA010000252.1 GCA_023255235.1 Flaviramulus sp. | reverse complement strand
TTTAAATTTAGTTTTTTAAGCACCACTTTATCTAAGCCTTCTTGTAGCATTAAGTTTGGCACATCATAAATGGTTGATGCATCAATAGATTGAATTACTGCTTCTTCTCTAACATTACAGAATAATGCTAACTTTTTTCTTAATTCGTGTGGTAAATTATGCTCTGTTCTGCAAACCAAAACATCAGCTTGAATACCACTTTCCATGAGTGTTTTTACGCTATGTTGTGTGGGTTTTGTTTTTAATTCGCCTGCGGCAGAAAGAAATGGCACTAAGGTTAAGTGTATTACAATACCATTATTATCGCCTAAATCCCATCGTAATTGTCTAACAGCTTCAATATATGGTAGCGATTCAATATCACCTACGGTTCCGCCAATTTCTGTGATAACAATATCATAATCACCCGAATTTCCTAAAATTTGAACCCGTTCTTTTATTTCGTCTGTAATATGAGGAACAACCTGTACGGTTTTACCTAAAAACTCACCACGTCTTTCTTTATCAATAACGCTTTGGTAAATTCTACCGGTTGTAACATTGTTTGCTTGACTAGTAGGGCGGTTTAAAAAACGCTCGTAATGCCCTAAATCTAAATCGGTTTCGGCACCATCTTCTGTTACAAAGCATTCGCCATGTTCATAAGGGTTTAATGTACCAGGATCAACGTTAATGTAAGGATCTAGTTTTTGAATAGTTACTCTATAACCTTGAGCTTGTAAAAGTTTTGCTAAAGAAGCGGCTATTATTCCTTTTCCTAATGATGAAGTAACTCCGCCTGTAACAAATATGTATTTTGTTGTAGTTGTCATATTGCGTCTATAAACGCAAACAAATTTACAAAATAAAAACAGTTATTATAGAATTGTTTTAGTTATTTAAATAATGATGCTTTCTTTTTTTTAAAAGGGCTATTATAAAAAACGAAATTACCCAAATAATAATTTAAAAATTTGATTTATAACAGCTTATAAATCTGTTAGTAAATTATTTAATTAACAATATTTGATTCTTTCTAGTTAAATTATAGACAAAAATGTATAAAATGGCTTTATGCTTTCTTCTTATTTTGAATCTTAAAGTTTAAAAACTCAATAAATAAAGAGAATGCAATGGCAAAATACAAGTAACCTTTTGGAATGGCACCAACTTCATTTCCAAATAATTTTGTGTGCGATAGGTGAGCTGCTTCGGTAATTAGCATAAAACCAATAAGAATTAGAAAGGCAATACCCAACAGTTGAATGCTAGGGTGAGCGTTTATAAACTTGCGTATAGGGTTTGCAAATGCAATCATAATAGCAATAGAAATAACTACGGCAATAATCATTAAAACCAAGGTGTAATTATGGTTTGGATGCAATCCGTTTGTCATACCAACAGCTGTTAGAATAGAATCTATTGAAAAGATAAAATCTATAATTAAAATTTGAACAATGGCATGCGATAAGCTTTTTATTGGTTTCTTTTTAAGATTTGTTTCATCATGTTTAGGCATTTCAACCTTTTCATGAATTTCGGAAGTACTTTTGTATATTAAAAATAAGCCACCAACAAATAATATAATAGCTTGCCAGCTTAGGGCTATGTGTAGCCACGATAATTCAATTATATAAAAAGGTTCTTTTAAACCTATTAAAAAACTAACAAAAAAGAGTAATATAATGCGTTGAAGCATAGCAAAAAACAAGCCTATGTTGGTTGCTTTACTTTGCTGATGTTCTGGCAATTTATTGGCTGCAATAGATATAAATACAATATTATCTATGCCTAACACAATTTCTAAAAAAGTTAAAGTGAGCAGCGCCATTATGGCTTCACTGGTTAATAAAAAGTCTATCACTACTTAAAAATTTGAGTATAAAATTAATTAAAAATCATCTGATTAAAAATTTTATCAAATGTATTTTTATAAAATTGCAGTCAATGTATATAAACAAAGATGTCTTTGAAACAAAGTGCTTTATTCCCATTCTATGGTAGCAGGTGGTTTGGAACTAATATCATACACAACTCTATTAACACCTTTTACTTTATTGATAATTTCGTTTGATGTTTTTTGAAGAAATTCATATGGTAAATTAACCCAATCTGCGGTCATACCGTCTGTACTTTCAACAGCTCTTAGTGCAACACATTTTTCATACGTTCGCTCATCACCCATAACACCAACACTGTTTACAGGAAGCAACATTGCACCAGCTTGCCATACCTTATCATAAAGTCCCCATTGTTTTAAACCGTTAATAAAAATAGCATCAACTTCTTGAAGAATACGCACTTTTTCTGCGGTAATATCGCCTAATATACGAATGCCTAAACCAGGACCTGGAAAAGGATGACGCCCTAGAAGTTCTGGGTCAATTCCTAAGGTAGCTCCAACACGCCTAACTTCGTCTTTAAAAATAGCTCTAAGAGGTTCTACTATTTTTAGTTTCATAAAATCTGGCAATCCGCCAACATTATGATGACTTTTAATAGTAGCCGAAGGACCACCAGTAGCCGAAACACTCTCAATAACATCTGGGTAAATAGTGCCTTGTGCCAGCCACTTTACATCGTTTAGTTTATGAGCTTCATCATCAAAAACTTCTATAAACGCATTTCCTATAGCTTTGCGTTTTTTTTCTGGGTCTTCTATACCCGATAAAGCATCTAAAAACTTTTTGGTGGCATCTACACCTTTTACATTTAGCCCCATACCTTTGTATTGATTCAATACGCTTTCAAATTCGTTTTTACGAAGCAATCCGTTATTTACAAAAATGCAATAAAGGTTTTCACCTATGGCTTTATTTAGTAAAACTGCTGCAACTGTAGAATCTACACCTCCTGAAAGCCCTAAAACCACCTTGTCATGACCCACTTTTTCTTGAATAGCTTCAATGGTTTCTTCAATAAACGAATCGGGTGTCCAATCTTGTTTTAGGTCTGCAATTGTAACCAAAAAATTTTTTAATAGTTGTTTTCCGTCCGTAGAGTGATAAACTTCAGGATGAAACTGAATAGCATAGGTTACTTCGCCTTCTATTTTATATGCTGCATTCTCAACATCGTGTGTGCTCGCCAAAACAACACTGTTTTCTGGCAAGTGCTTTATGGTGTCACTATGACTCATCCAAACTTGGCTACCTTGATTAATGTGAGCAAAAAATGGTTCGCCTTTTTGAATAAATGATAAATTGGCTCGCCCATATTCTCTGGTGTTTGAAGGCGCTACCTCGCCACCAGAAAAGTGTGCTAAATACTGTGCTCCATAACATACCGCGAGCAATGGTTTTTTACCTCTTATTTGAGATAAATTTGGGTGTAAAACATCATCCCCTCTAACAGAAAAAGGACTTCCTGAAAGAATAACGGCTTTGTAATCTTGAATGTTATGGGGTATTTTGTTAAATGGATGTATCTCTGAATCGATATTGAGTTCTCTAACTCTTCTTGCACTACGGTGTGTGTATTGCGATCCGAAATCTAAAATAAGTACCTTGTCATGTTGCATGCGCAAAAATAGGAATTGATTTTATTATTGACCAATTAGTAGTCGTCTTTTTTACACTTTTTAATGCATTGAATTTAATATCATTTTGATATCCTTTTTAGTGGTATCTGGATTAATGAAGCAAAACCTAGAAACGGTTTCAAAAGTATTACCCGTTTTCCATTTTGTTGGTGTAACTAATGCAAATCCTTTTTTGTGATTATTATAAGTCCAATCTAAATAATCTTTAGGCTTCCACCCTATTCTTCTGTACAAAACACACGACAAACTAGGCGGTCTTACAAGTTCTACATGTGGCATATCGGTAATGATTTTTCCTGCTATTTGAGCCAATTTAATACCACGTTCTATGGCTTGTTTATATCTATTGGTTCCGTGTGTTGCCAATGAAAACCATAAGGGTAACCCTCTAACACGGCGTGTTAATTGTATTTGATAATCTGAAGGGTTAAAACCAAGGGCACTTTCATCATTAAAAATATCTAAATATGAGCCTTCTTGTGAGTGTGCTCGTTTTGCTAATTCAAGATTTTTATAAATAATAGCACCACAATCATATGGCGAGAACATCCATTTATGAGGATCTATAGTAATGCTATCTGCTTTTTCAATTCCTTTAAATAAGTGTTTTACAGAATCTGAAACTAATGCACCACCTCCATAAGCTGCATCTACATGAAACCATAATTTATTTTTCTGGCAAATATTAGCAATACCATCTAGGTCGTCAATTATTCCTGCATTGGTAGTGCCTCCTGTAGCTACAATAGCAAACAACCGTTTCTTTTGGTGTGCTGTTAGGTTTTTAATTGTTTTCTCTAACTGGTTTGCTTCAAGTTTGTTTTCTGTATTAACCAATAAAATGTCAATATCGGCAACTTTAGCCATAGCTTTTATAGAAGAATGAGCACCACTAGATGTTATAATTAATCCTTTTTCTACCTTGTTTTCTTCACTTAAACTACGCCAAAATTCTCTTGCAGTTACAATTGCAGATAGGTTTGCTGCTGTACCGCCACTTGTAAAAACACCAAAAGCACCTTTTGGTAAACCTGTTAAAGATACGAGCCAACTCATAGCTTCATTTTCACAAAAAATACCGCCTGCACCTTCCATCCAATAAGCACCATGAATGCTAGATGCCGAGGTTACTAAATCAAATAAAATAGCTGCTCTAGTTGGTGAAGCCGGAACAAAGGCTAAGTGTCTTGGGTGATCTATTGGCACTATTGCCTTTGCCAAATATTTTTTCCATAATTTAAATGCGTTTTCGCCACCAATACCACTTTTTGTAATGGTTTCACCAACCAATGCCTTGAGTTCTTCTGCTTTTTTTGGTTTTCCTATTTTAACTTTTGTAGCCGATAGTCTATTAATGGTATATTTCATAACATCCATAGTCATTTCAACCAAATCTAGATCTGTTTTGTGCATTTCTTACAAGTTTACTATTAAAAAATCATGCTGTAAAGGCTTTAAATTTGTAATTAAGTTAACCATTAATTCTTCGCCATATTCTAAATAAAATTCTGAAAAATTGGTGTTTCGTTCTTGCAAACCATCATTTGGAAATAGCTCATTTTTAATATCAACTATTCTTTTAATTTCGTTTACTAGTTTTTTCTTTTGAGCTTTTAATAATCGCTTTTCAAGGTTATTTAAGCCTTTTATTTGTTTTGTTTCTTGTGCTTTTACAGCACCTAAAAACGATTTGTCTGTTTGCAAAGCAAGGCTGTATAAAGCTTCAAATTGATTTCTTAAATGGTTTTTTTGAGATGAAAAATCAATATCAATATCAGATAGTTCTTTGGTTTTTTTATTGATGAGTTTATCTTGTTTTAAAAATATATCGTGGTTTGAAATATGTAATTTTTGACGTTTTTTAGATTGGCTTTCAGATTGAATTAAAACAGAATTACGCAATAACAATATTGGAAACGTTACATGGCTTTTTTTAAACATTTCTTTTAATTGAAACCAATATGCCAACTCACCACCACCGCCTATATAACAAAGGTTTGGTAAAATAACCTCTTGGTATAAAGGTCGCATAATTACATTTGGCGAAAAATGCTCTGGATGGGTTTTTACTTCGTTTAAAATTTCTGATTTTGTAAAAGTAATTTCTGTATTTGTTACCTTGTATATGGTATTCTCTTTTACAATTCGTTCGCGAATACGTCCTTTTAAATAAAATAGATTGATTTCTCTTGGGTTTACTTGAATTTTATAGGTTTTCTTTAGAGCGTCATTTGTTTGGGAAACGGCATTAAATGATGTTTGGTTTAACAATTCGTCTTCTATAAACGGACTATACAGTTTTTTTAAATCTGCATCATTGGCATCAATTATCACCAATCCAAAATTTTTAAACAATTCATTAGCTAAAAAACGGGTGGCATCGGCTAAGTTGGTGTGTTTTAAATAGGCTGTTTTAAAAATGTTTTTTATATAATCGGCCTGTTTGGTGTGTCCTAAATTTTGTGAAAACAAATTAAAAACGGCTTCTAAGCCTTCTGTAGATATTGTTCCAACAGCTCCGCTTGAATCTTTATGCCACTGTATTTTTTTTCCTTTAAAATGAAAAAAATTAATTTCCTCAAAATCATGATCTTCGGTTGCCATCCAATAAATCGGCACAAAATTATATTCGGGATAGTGTTGTTTTAATTCTTCGGAAAGATTAATTGCCGATACTATTTTATATAAAAAATATAAAGGTCCTGTAAACAAATTAAGCTGATGACCAGTTGTAATTGTAAATGTGTTTTGTTGCGATAGGTTTTCAATATTATTTAGAGTTGCTTTTGAAGCTTGAATGTTTTGATATTGCTTTTTAAGAGTAGCTACTAAAATAGCACGATGTGAAGCTGAAACGAATTTAGAAGATGCTTTTTCTTCGATTTGTTC
>JALRJA010000234.1 GCA_023255235.1 Flaviramulus sp. | reverse complement strand
GGAGAGTTTTCTCTTAATTCAACAATAGTATAAGCCGGTTTTAATGATAGTTTATATTGTGTATCAATAACAATTTTATTGTTGTTACTTGATACATTGTTTGCTAAACCTCCTCTGTTTTTATTTAAAATGCTATTATCTACCTCTTGCACAAGCCTAAGACCTTGGTGTGCAAGTTCTATACCGCTTTTATTATAACTAAATTGTTCTTTAAAAAAATGGTTTGCTTTAATAGTAATGATGGCTTTCTGGTAGTCAAAAATTATATTGAATCGCTTTAAAATATTTCCTGCAAGGCTTCCGTTTCTGTCTTTATGATTTCTAGCAAATGAAATAGAACTTGAGTCTGGAAAAGCAACATTAGCATTTTTTAATTGAAAACTTTTTAAAGAAAAAACATCAATTTTAGATCTTTTACCATAAACACTACCACTTAACCCATGACCTAAAAAGTCATTAAAAAATGTATTATTACAGGTTATCCCTAAAGAATCATCTTCAAATAGCCATAAAGCATCGCTTCCACCAGAATCAATCAAAAGTTTTAAAGGTATTGTGTTTTTGTTTATTTCAGCTTCTACATTTATATATGGCTTGTTGTTGTAAAATTCTAAATTAAACCGTTCGCATTTTTTACATTTTTTATATCTAAATATTTCTGGTTGTGTAAGCCTTAAGTACTTATTGGCATAATTTATTTCTATAACCAAATCTTTAAATAAATCATACCCTACAATGCCATGAACTGGAATTCCTAATCTTGGAGCAAAATTTAAATTAGAATCGTAAACGGCATATAAATCTTGATTTAAGTTGATGGCATCACCCATTTTAAAAATATTATTGGTTGATTTTAATGCTTTAACAGGTTCTCCTTCTCCTAAACCTCTTAAAAAAATGGTTTCGGTATTCTTAATTTTTAGGGTATCAGAAACATTTAAAAAGTTAAAAATAATAGGTTTACTAACACCAGAATCGACAATAAAGGACAATGTTATGCCATTAATTTCTACCGGAACAATAATTAAATTATTAATTAATTTAAACTTGACTTTGTCTGATTGTTTGTTATTTTGAATAACAAATTTACTTTGTGAAAACCCCATATTGCTAAAGCATAACAAAATAATTATTAAGGTTAAACACTTTTTCATTTGTATAATTTTATTGTTTTTTATCTCTCATATGTCATTTGTCAATTCATTTAGCTTGATATCAACTTTTTGTTATGGCTCATTTAATAAGAAGTAAATAAATTTGTTATTCAATTTACAAATCTTTAAAACAATATGGATATTTAGAGGCTATTTTTAAAAAAACTTTAAGATAATTTTCTCAACTTTGTAATCTAAAGAGTTAATAATGCCATCAATATCTAAAAAAGGGCACTTAATGCCTCAATCGCCCATACGTAAATTAGCACCCTATGCCGAAGATGCTTTAAAAAAAGGAAAAACCATTTATTACTTAAATATAGGGCAACCAGACATAAAAACTCCACAAATAGCTTTAGATGCTGTAAAAACCCAATCACTTGATATTTTAGCATATACTAGGTCTGAAGGTTCTGAAGCTTACAGAAAAAAAATTGCCCATTATTACAAAAAACACCATATTGATGTTAATCACAACCATATTATAGTAACCACAGGTGGTAGTGAGGCACTTCTTTTTGCTTTTGGAAGCATTATGGATATAGATGATGAAATTATTATTCCTGAGCCTTTTTATGCTAATTACAATGGGTTTTCTGTGGCATCTGGTGTAAAAATAGTGCCTGTAATTTCTAAAATTGACGATAACTTTGCATTACCGCCAATTGAGGCATTTGAAAAACTAATTACCCCAAAAACAAAAGCCATATTAATTTGTAATCCAGGAAATCCTACAGGTTATTTATATTCAAAAGAAGAAATACAAAAGCTAGCAGATATTGTAAAAAAGTATGATTTGTTTTTAGTTGCAGATGAAGTTTATCGCGAATTTACATACGACGGGAATACCCATTATTCTATTTTACAAGAATCAGGATTAAATGAGCATGCTATTATTATTGATTCTGTATCTAAACGCTATAGTATGTGTGGTGCAAGAATAGGGTGTTTGGTTTCAAAAAATAAACAGGTTATTGAAACCGCATTAAAATTTGCTCAAGCACGATTAAGTCCGCCGTCATTAGCACAAATAGCAAGTGAAGCGGCTTTAGAAACTCCACAAAGTTATTTTGATGCAGTTATTAATGAATATGAAACACGCCGAAATGTTTTAATAGAAGAACTAAGCAAAATACAAGGTGTTAAAGTTGCAAAACCTAAAGGGGCTTTTTATTGCATAGTAGAATTACCAATACAAAACGCTGATGATTTTGCTCAATGGCTATTAGAACATTTTGATGTAAATGGAGAAACCGTTATGGTAGCACCAGCAGCTGGTTTTTATTCTAGCCCAGGTGTTGGTTTAAATCAAGTTAGAATTGCTTATGTACTCAATACAGAAAGCTTAATAAAGGCTGCCAATATTTTAAAAGAAGCTTTAAAAGTTTATAAAAACTAATGCAAATTCTTCAAAATATATCTTTAAAACCCTATAATTCGTTTGGTATTGATGTTATTGCAAAACACTTTGTTTCAATAACAAGTATAGCTAATTTAAAGGCTGTTTTATCACTAAAAAAACATAGCAATATACTTGTTTTAGGAGGCGGCTGCAATATGCTTTTAACCAAAAATTTTGAAGGTTTGGTTATTCATATTAACATAAAAGGTATTGAAATTATTTCTGAAAATGAAGATGCTGTTTATGTAAAAGCTAACGCTGGAGAAAACTGGCATGAATTTGTACTTTGGTGTATTGATAACAATTTTGGAGGCGTAGAAAATTTATCTTTAATTCCAGGTAATGTAGGTAGTGCACCTATTCAAAACATTGGTGCTTATGGTGTAGAACTTAAAGATGTTTTTGAATCTTGCGAGGCTATGTCGCTTGAAAACTATTCACTAAAAACATTTACCAAAAAGGCGTGCAATTTTGGGTATAGAAACTCTATTTTTAAACAAGCTGCTAAAGGAAAATACATCATTACAAGTGTTGTTTTAAAACTCACAAAAAAACAACATAAACTACATATTAGTTATGGTACAATTGCTTCAGAACTTGAATTATTAAAAATAAAGAATCCTAGTATTGAAGATATTTCAAAAACCATTATTGCCATTAGAGAACGTAAACTTCCCAACCCAAAACTAATAGGTAATAGTGGCAGTTTTTTTAAAAATCCTGTTGTTTCAAAAAAACACTATAACAAGCTACTTAAAAATTTTAACGACATACCCTGTTACCAAGTGAGTGATACCCAAGTAAAAATTCCTGCAGGTTGGCTTATTGAAAAAGCAGGCTTTAAAGGTAAGCGTTTTGGTAATTATGGTGTTCATGAAAACCAAGCACTAGTGCTTGTTAATTATAGCGATGCTAAAGGCGAGGCTATTTTAAAACTATCCCAATTAATTCAAAAAACCATAAAACGCCTTTTTGGTGTTTTAATAGAAGCCGAAGTAAATATTATTTAAAAAGAAATTTTCTAACTTTGATACACTTAAATTCTATTTATCTAAAAAAAACTAAACCTACTTAATTTGACAACAGCCATAGAAAAAGAAATAGTTTCTTTATTAGAAAAAGCCGATAAAAAAGCCATAACATTACTTTATGATAATTATGCTGATGCCCTATATGGTGTAATAAAGAAAATAATAATAGATGATGAAACTGCTCAAGATGTACTTCAAGAAAGTTTTATAAAAATTTGGCGATACTCAAAAAAGTATGATTCAACCAAAGCAAAACTTTTTACTTGGTTATACAGAATTGCTTACAATACAGCCATAGATAAAATTAGATCATTAAAAAATAAAACCGGTAATGAAGTCCAAATTGAAACATCATCCGTATATAAAATATCAACAAACACATTAAATGAGGATGTTTTAGACATAAAAAAACACCTTAAAAGTTTAGATGAAAAATATCAAATAGTGTTACATGCTCTCTTTTTTGAAGGCATGACACAACAAGAAGCTAGTGAAGAACTAGATATGCCTTTAGGAACCGTAAAATCAAGATTAAAAATTGGTTTACGTGAGTTGAAAAAAATATATCATACTTGAATTAAATAAAATTATGAATGATAACATAACTACTTTTTTAAATTCTGGTCTTTTAGAAAAATATCTACTAGGCGAAACCACTATAGCCGAAACAGAAAAGGTAGAGTCTTATATTTTAAAATACCCAACTGTAGAGAATGCTTATAATACTTTGCAATTTAATTTAGAAGTTGTTGCAAAAAGCAATAGTGTAGAAGTGCCAAAAAACATCTTAAATACTATTTTAGATGAGTTAGATGATGCACCTGTGGTTAAATTAAATACAACAACAAACACTAAAAAATGGTATAAATTTAGTTTAGCAGCAAGTATTGCTACACTCATATTTGCTGGCACTTCATACCTGTTTTATAACCAAAACCAAAAACTATCTGAAGAAAATCAAGTAGTTGTAGATGAAATTTTTGATTTAAGAAGCGATATTGAAAAAAATAATAAA
>JALRJA010000210.1 GCA_023255235.1 Flaviramulus sp. | reverse complement strand
TGGTGCCATTAAACAAGCCTGAAAACCGTTGTCAATAGCGATTAACATTGACATAAACGCAACTATGGTCTTGCCCGAACCAACATCGCCTTGCAAAAGCCTATTCATTTGTGCATTACTACCTAAATCGGCTCTAATTTCTTTTAAAACTCGCTTTTGGGCATTGGTTAATTTAAACGGTAAATGTTCTTTAAAAAAGCTATTAAAATTGGCTCCAACTTTTTCAAAAGGAAATCCTTTTATTTTTGTTTTATGAATTAAGTTTTTAATGATTAGTTGTAACTGAATATAAAATAATTCTTCAAATTTTAATCTAAATTGAGCCTTAGAAAGAAGCTCTTGACTTTTTGGGAAATGCACATTAAAAAGTGCTTCTTTTTTACTTATAAGTTTTAATTCAGACAGCAAATTTTCTGATAAGGTTTCTTGAAACTCTCCTTTTGTTTCAATAAACAATTGCTGCATAATGTTATTTATTACCCTATTAGAAATGCCCTTGTTTACAAGTTTTTCGGTTGAAGGGTAAATAGGCTGCATAGCCGAGCGTATGTTTTTTTCATAATCTTCAAGCAATTCCAATTCTGGATGTGGCATATGGTATTTGCCGCTAAACCAATTGGTTTTTCCAAACGCAACATAGGGTTTGTTGAGTTTTAAATTGTCTCTAATCCATTTATGACCTCTAAACCATACCAACTCCATAGCACCTGTTTCATCAACAAAGGTGGCAACCAAACGTTTGCCTTGTTTTTGGGCTACTTCTTTAAGGTGAGTTATTCTTCCAACAACTTGTACATCGGCATTATTTTGCTGGAGTTGTTTAATTTTATAATACTGTGTTCTGTCTATATACCTATTTGGAAAAAAGGTAATTAAATCTTGATAAGTGTGAATACCCAACTCAGTGCGTAACAAACTAGCTCTGTTAGGACCTACGCCTTTTAAATAATCTATGGGAGTTTGTAAATTAACACTCATAAAAGCGAATTTAAATAATTCTTGTTAAAGAGAAAATGCATTTAAGGTGTACTTTTTAAATTATTATTAAATATTGTATTTTGGTAGCATTCTGTGATACGGTTATTTATGAAATATTTTATAGTCTTTTTAGGCATCTCCTTTATTGGTTTTTCACAACAAACTACTAATGTAAATTTTAAAACAGCTAAAGCTGACATTACCTTTGGTGATTGCAAGCAACAAGAAATTGAAGGTAAAGTTACTTATGAATTTGAAATTTTAAATGATATTGACTCTGTTTTTGTTGATGCTGTTAATTTTCAGAATATTCACTACATATTAGATAATGTGTTTTCAGATAGTTTATACAACGGAAGCCAACTCATTATAAAACACCCATTTAAAGCCAATAATACACATAAAATAGATATATTCTGGAAAACAATTCCTAAAAAAGCTATGTATTTTATAGATTGGGATTTTAATGACGGTAACAAACAAATTTGGACTCAAGGTCAAGGAAAATACACCAGTAATTGGCTGCCTAGTTTAGATGATATGAATGATAAAATAGAGTTTGATTTGTCTATCACTTTTGATAGTAATTACCAAGTTATAGCCAATGGCGAATTAACATCAAAGCAAGAAAACAAAGCAACAACAACTTGGCACTATAATATGCAAAAACCCATGTCGAGTTATTTAGTAGCGTTAGCCATAGGTAAATACCAAAAAAAAATAGCCTATTCTAAATCTGGTATTCCTCTTGAAATGTATTATTATCCAGAAGATTCAACAAAATTTGAAACCACCTATCGTTACACCAAACAAATGTTTGATTTTTTTGAACAAGAAATTGGCATACCCTATCCTTGGCAAAACTACAAACAGATACCCGTAAAAGATTTTTTATATGCTGGCATGGAAAATACGGGTACAACCATTTTTGCTGATAGTTTTGTAGTTGATTCTATTGCCTTTATTGATAAAAATTATGTAAACGTAAACGCCCATGAGCTAGCCCACCAATGGTTTGGAAATTTGGTTACCCAAACTTCTGGAACTCACCATTGGCTACATGAAGGGTTTGCCACATATTATGCACTATTAGCCGAAAAAGAGGTGTTTGGTGAAGACTACTATTATGAGCGTTTACATGAATATGCACAAGAATTGATAGAGCAAGAAAAAGCAGGTTTAAGCACCTCATTATTAAACCCAAAATCAAGTAGTGTGACCTTTTATAAAAAAGGTGCTTGGGCATTACATATGCTTTGTAAAGAAGTAGGTTATAAAGCCTTTAAAAAAGCCGTTAAAAATTATTTAGAAAAGCATCAATTTAAAAATGTGAATACCCATAATTTTATTGTTGAAGTTGAAAAGGCAAGCGGAAAAGATTTAAATGGGTTTGTTAAAACTTGGCTAGAAAACAGCACTTTTTTATATGAAGAGTGTATTACTGTTTTACAAGAAGATTCAAAAGTAATTTCAGAAATAGTAAACTTAGAACAAGCGTTACAAAATTCACCTGAATCAGTTGCGTTTAATTGGAATACATATTTTGATGAAAATAGAAGTTCTAAAATACAAGCTTACTTATTTTCAAAAAATAATATCAAGTTAGTTCCCGATAGTATTATAAAAAAGGGCTTAAAATCAAACAATATTAAAGTTCGCCAAGCTATTGCTAAATCATTAGTATCTATACCATCAGAATTAAAAGAAGATTATGAAACG
>JALRJA010000195.1 GCA_023255235.1 Flaviramulus sp. | reverse complement strand
CATTCTTGTACCTCTGGAAGCCCTTTTATTTGCTTATCAAACTTATCAATAAAACCTTCATTATGGTAACGCAAAGAAACCATACAAATAGCCGTTATTGGTTTTTGTAAAAGGGTTTTATTTAAAAGTGCTACATATTTTTTAATATAGCCTTTTTTCTCTAATCGCTTAATTCTTTCATAAACAGGCGATGCAGTAAGGTGTAGAGTCTCTGCAATTTCTTTGGTTGTTTTTTTAGCATCTTTTTGAAGAATTCTTAGAATGGCTAAATCTACTGAATCAAGTTTTTCCGTCATAAGTTAATTTTACTGCTATAATTTATTTTATATTGTAAAATTAGTAAAATAAACTTTAATAATTGAAATTTAAAGATAAAACAACTTAATTTTTATAAATTAACAGTTAAAAATATAAGTATAATATTGTTGTGTTTAATTTTGTTCTTATTTATTATGATAGTTAACTAATCAACTAATTTTTTTGACGCTAACCAAAAAGTTTTCTAATTAAAAACAGTATAATTTTTAAAATGTGAAAGCAGAAAAAATATTAATAATAGGAGCAAACGGGCAATTAGGTTCTGCACTTACCGTAGAATTACAATCAAGATTTGGAATAGCAAATGTTATTGCATCAGATATCAATTTTCATAAAACGCCAGAAGGGCAGTGTGAAATATTAGACGTTACAGATTATGATGCTTTATACAAAATAGTAAATACATATCAAGTAACTCAACTTTACCATTTAGCAGCCATTTTATCTGCAAAAGGCGAAGCATCTCCTTTAAAAACATGGGATTTTAATATACAAACTTTTTTTAATGTACTTGAGGTTTCTAGGCTTTGTAAGGTTGAAAAAGTATTTTTTCCTAGTTCAATAGCGGTATATGGCGAACACACACAACGTGTTAATGCACAGCAATATACTAATTTAATACCCACAACAGTTTATGGAATAAGTAAGGTTGCAGGCGAAAATTGGGCAAATTACTACTTTAGAAAATATAATTTAGATGTGCGTTCTATACGGTTTCCAGGCGTTTTAAGCTACCAAACATTACCTGGAGGTGGTACAACAGATTATGCAGTAGATATTTTTCATAAAGCTATAAAACAAGAATCTTTTGAGTGTTTTTTAAACCCAGATACCACACTACCAATGATTTATATTACTGATGCCATTCGAGCAGCCATTGACCTTATGGCTGCTTCAACAAAACAAATAACGGTGCGTACTTCTTACAACATTGCCGCCATGAGTTTCTCTCCAAAGCAATTATCTAATGCTATTAGTAAGTATTATCCAAAATTTAAAATAACTTACAAGCCTGATTTTAGACAACAAATTGCAGATTCGTGGCCTATTAGTATTGATGATACCAAAGCCAAAGACGATTGGGGTTGGAAATCAGAATATAATCTTGAGCAGACTACAGAAATAATGATAAATAATTTAAAACCTAAACAATTGTTTAATTAAAATTTACAACATGTACGGCACAATAAAACAAGAATTACAAAAAGCAATTGACGATATTAAATCTAGCGGACTTTACAAAAATGAGCGTATTATTACATCAAAACAAGGTGCTATAATAAATACAAATTCACAAAATGAAGTGCTTAATTTTTGTGCTAACAATTATTTGGGTTTAGCGTCACACCCCGATGTTATACAAGCCAGTATTGACGCTATCAAAACACATGGGTTTGGTTTGTCTTCTGTAAGATTTATTTGTGGAACACAAGATATTCATAAAGAACTTGAACAAAAAACCGCATCATTTTTAGGCATGGAAGATTGTATTCTCTATGCCGCTGCTTTTGATGCTAATGGCGGTCTTTTTGAACCTTTGCTTTCAGTAGAAGATGCTATTATTTCAGATGAATTAAACCATGCATCAATTATAGATGGCATTAGATTGTGTAAAGCACAACGCTTTAGATATAAGCACAACAACATGGAAGATTTAGAACAGCAACTAAAACAAGCTAACAACTACAGAAGAAAACTGATTGTAACCGATGGCTCTTTTTCTATGGATGGAACCATTGCACAACTAGACAAAATTTGTGATTTGGCAGATAAGTATAACGCTTTGGTAATGATTGATGAATGTCACTCAACAGGGTTTTTGGGCACTACAGGAAGAGGTACTCATGAATATAGAGGTGTTATGGGTAGAGTTGACATAATAACAGGCACATACGGTAAAGCATTGGGTGGTGCTTCGGGTGGTTTTACCGCAGCAAGAAAAGAAATAGTAGACATTTTAAGACAACATTCTCGCCCATATTTATTTTCAAATACACTCGCACCAGCTATTGTAGGTGCTACCTTAAAAGTGCTCGATAAAATTTCTAATTCTACAGATTTAAGAGATAAGCTAGAAGCAAATACAACCTATTTTCGTAAAGAAATAACAGTAGCTGGGTTTGATATTGTTCAAGGCGAACATCCTATTGTTCCTATTATGTTATATGATGCCAATATTGCTCAAGAATTTGCAAAATTATTATTAAATGAAGGAATTTATGTAATTGGGTTTTTCTTTCCTGTTGTACCAAAAGACAAAGCCAGAATAAGAGTACAACTATCAGCAGCTCATGAAAAACAGCATATAGATAAAGCAATAAAAGCATTTATAAAAGTAGGGAAGCAGTTGGGTGTTATTAATTAAACGCTATAATTTTATAGCAAAAAACTAAGGTACAGGATTATATCCAGAACCACCCCAAGGATGACAACTAAAAATACGCTTTATTGCTAGCCTACCTCCTTTAAACAAACCGTGTTTTTGTAAAGCTTCTTTACTGTAATGTGAGCATGTAGGGGTATATCGGCATGTTGGTGGTTTTAAAGGCGATAGCAATACCTGATATAGTTTTATTAAAAACAAAAACAGTATAATGAGTAAATTCTTCATTAAAGGCAATTTAGTCAATTAAGATATAATTAAAAGGGTATTTCTTAAAATGTAAAACAACCTAGTTTTCTGAAAAACTTGTGCCTTCTTTACCATCTTTAAGTTGAATACCAACTTTAGCTAATTCATCTCTTATTTTATCAGACAAAGCAAAATCTTTATTTGCTCTAGCTTCTTGTCTTAATTTAATTAATAGGTTTACAGTACCGTGCAATTTATCTGTTTGTGTTTCTTTTTTAGTGCCGTTTTCTAAGCCTAAAATATCAAAAATAAAAACATTTAAAGTAGTTTTAAAAGTTGCTAAATCTGTAGTATTTAAACTTTCTGAACCATCATTTAATTGATTTATGTATTTAACGGCATCAAATAAATGTGCTATTAAAATGGGTGTATTAAAATCATCATTCATAGCGTCATAGCAGCTATCTTTCCATGAATTAATATCTATACTAGACGTTTTTGAAGCTTTTAATTCTTCTAAAGTATTTAAAGCATCCATTAATCTGTAAAATCCTTTTTCACTAGCAAGTAAGCCCTGATTTGTGAAATCTAAAACACTTCTGTAATGAGCTTGTAGCATAAAAAAACGTGCTACACTAGCTTCAAATGCTTTGCTAATATGTTTGTTATTACCTGTAAATATTTCATTAGGTAAAATATAATTACCAGTAGATTTTGCCATTTTTTTGCCATTCATAATAAGCATATTGGCGTGCATCCAATAGTTTACGGGTGTTTGTCCTTTGGCTGCTTCATTTTGGGCAATTTCACATTCATGATGCGGAAACTTTAAATCCATTCCGCCACCATGTATATCAAAATGGTTGCCTAAATATTTGGTACTCATTGCTGTACATTCTAGATGCCAACCAGGAAAACCATCACTCCATGGTGAAGGCCAACGCATAATATGTTGGGGTTCGGCTTTTTTCCAAAGAGCAAAATCTTGAGGGTTCTTTTTGTCTGTTTGCCCTTCTAATTCACGCGTGTTATGAATTAAATCTTCAAGTTTTCGTTTGCTTAGTTTTCCGTAATTATTGGTTTTGTTAAATTTATGAACATCAAAATAAACAGAGCCATTTATATTGTATGCAAATCCGTTATCAATAATGGTTTTTATAAGTTCAATTTGTTCAATAATATGCCCTGTTGCTGTGGGTTCTATACTTGGTGGTAAAAAATTAAAAGCGTTTAAAATGTTGTGAAAATCAACGGTGTAGCGTTGCACTACTTCCATAGGTTCAATTTCTTCTAAACGAGCTTTTTTTGCTATTCTATCTTCTCCAACATCAGCATCGTTTTCTAAATGACCAGCATCTGTAATGTTACGCACATATCGCACTTTATATCCTAAGTGTTTTAGGTATCTAAAAATAACATCAAAAGACATAAAGGTTCTAACATTACCTAGGTGTACGTTGCTGTAAACGGTAGGACCGCATACATACATACCAACATAGCCTGCGTTTATAGGTTTAAAAACTTCTTTTTTACCACTAAGTGAATTATATATTTTGATTTGCTGATTTTTATAAAGCTGCATAATTATATCTAAGCTATTAAGTTGTAACCGGTTTACAAAGCAAACGTCTTAAAGCATTATTGTTGTTAGTTAGTAATTCAACTTCAAATCTAATATTTTTATGGTTTTATTCTGAAATAAAATCTAATTCTTTTAAAAAAAGAGAACGTGATTTTAAAATATAATTATAAACAATAACGCTATTTTGATGCTTTTCTATTGAGTAATAATCAAGCTGAATACTAATTGGTTTAGTACATTTAGCTTATAAAATTAAAATTTAGTTTCTAATTTGATAAAATCTAAAAACTCTCTTCTCACAGTTTTGTCTTTAAATTTGCCTCCAAATTCTGAAGTTACTGTGCTACTTTCAATATCTTTAATACCTCTTGAATTAACGCATAAATGTTTAGCATCAATAACACAAGCAACATCTTGAGTGTTTAAAACGGTTTGTAGTTCTTTTACTATTTGAATAGTTAAACGTTCTTGTACCTGTGGGCGTTTGGCATAATAATCAACAATTCTATTCATTTTAGATAAACCTACCACAGTGCCATTTGAAATATAAGCAACATGTGCTTTACCAACTATAGGTAACAAATGATGCTCACAAGTTGAATAGACTGTTATATTTTTTTCAACAAGCATTTCACCATACTTGTATTTATTATCAAAAGTTGACGCACTTGGTTTTTTACTAGGGTCTAAGCCGCCAAAAATTTCTTTTACAAACATTTTTGCTACCCTATTGGGTGTTCCTTTTAAGCTGTCATCTGTTAAATCAAGACCTAGCGTTTCTAAAATATGATGTACATCATCTTTAATAATTTCTATTTTTTCTTCATTTGAAAGATTAAAAGCATCTAAACGAAGTGGGGTATTAGCCGATGTACCAACGTGGTTATCGCCTAACGAGTCATACCCTTCAATATTATTTTTATTAATTTTCATTTGCTTAAAAAGTCATGTTTCAAGTTTGCAAAGATAAACAATTAGTTTTCTTATAATTTACCTTAACAAACAATTATACCAATTGGTTTGTTTTTATATTGAGTATTAATTTATATAAAAAATAAAAGCTTGAATTTTTAGGGTTCAAGCTTTTTGATATGAGAGTATATTGTATTTTAAATATTAAAGCTTAAAGAAAGCGTAATGTTAGAATTAGTTCTATTAATAGACGCGGCGTCTGTTAAGCCAGTAGTATATAAAGGAGTTTCAAATGATTGATTCGATTCATCATAAGTAAGGTCTAACTTGGTATTCGCCTTCGAATGATTTGACCCAACTAACGCCATTATATTTGTATTGCACACCAGTATTAAGATTAGTA
>JALRJA010000040.1 GCA_023255235.1 Flaviramulus sp. | reverse complement strand
AAACAAATGTTGGGCTATCTAGAAGCAGATGGTGAAGAACAATTGGTAGCATCATCTGTCAAATTAGAAAATGCTAAAATTATTAAACCTTGTTTCATTGGCGACAATGTAGTACTAAAAAATACAACTATAGGTCCTTATGTTTCGGTAGGGCATAATTGTATTATTGAAAATTCAACCGTTAAAAATAGCTTAATTCAAAACCATTCAACTATTAAAAACGCTAATTTAGCACAAGCAATGATAGGAAATCATGTTCAATTCAATGGCAATTTTACCAGTATTAGTATTGGTGATTATTCAGTTTTAGAATAAACTATCTTAAACACAATAAGGCATTAGATTAAAAATGAACAAATCTGTTTACATATTTTTTCTTTTCATTGGAATTGTAATTTTTCCACAAACAAACTTTTCTCAAGAAGATGATTTGGGAGTTAATGAAGATAAATTTCAAGAATTTTTCTTTGAAGCCTTAAAACAAAAAGGAATTGAAAATTATGATAGATCTATTGAAGCTCTTTTAAAATGTATAGATATAGATAATTCTGTAGCTGTTTTATATTTTGAGCTTGGTAAAAACTACAACAAGCTTAAAAATTATGATGAAGCAGAAAAAGCACTTAATAAAGCTGTTAATTTAAGCCCTGAAAACAGGTGGTTTATAGATGAACTATACAGCTTTTACGCATCACAAAACAACCTTGACAAAGCAATAGAAACCGTTAAGCAATTAGTAAATCATCATCCAGATTATCAAGAAGATTTAGCATCACTTTATATTAAAACCAAAAAATATGATGAGGCTTTACAGATTTTAGATGAATTAGATGCCAAATATGGCATATCTGCCTCTCGCGATAAAATGCGAAATAACGTTTATGAAGTTACAGGACGCAAAAAAGAGCAAATTGAAAACTTAGAAACACGCATTACAAAAAACCCCGAAAAAGAATCAAATTATTTAGCACTTATTTTTCGTTACAGTGAAAATAATGACAAAGACAAAGCTTTTGAAACGGCCAAAGAACTGCTTAAAATAAACCCCAATTCACAATTAGTACAGTTAGCATTATATAAATTTTATTTAGACGATAACAATGAAGAAAAAGCCATTGAGTCTATGAAAATTGTAGTTAAAAGCAGCGATATAAAACCCGATGCCAAACTTAAAGTATTAACAGATTTTATGCAATTTGTTGAAAAAAACCCTCAGTTTGAACCAGATTTAGAAGACGCCATAAGCATAGTAAGTAACACTAAGGATACCAAAATGCTTTTTAAATTAGGAAACTATTATTTGGCAAAAAATAATAAACAAAAAGCATGGCAATTTTTTGAAACGGTTTTACAATTAGAACCAGAAAATTTTAGTGTTTTACAAAATGTATTATTGTTATATTTAGATTTAAAACAATACCAAATAGCTAAAGAAAAAAGCACACAAACATTAGAAAAATATCCGTCGCACCCTTTATTTTATCTAATTAATGCCGTTGCACTTAATGAACTTAATGAGCCCGAAAAAGCCATTGAATCTCTAGAAACAGGATTAGATTATATTATTGATGATTCTAAAATGGAAGCCGATTATTATACCCAATTAAGTAAAGCATATACTCTATTAAATAACACGAATAAAGCAAAAATTTTTAGCGATAAAGCAAAACAAATAGAAAACTCTAATTAATGCAAACACACGCACAATTTATTTTAGCTGTAATGGTACTTTTAGTATTTAATTGTAAATCGGCAAAAACTATAGTAACTCCCGGAAAGGCCAATTACAACCTATCTACCAAACAATTAATAAAAGAAAACGCCAAACAAACACCAAGCTTTAACACCCTACAATCAAAACTTAAAATAACATTAAACCAAAAAGGTAAATCTCAAACACATACGGTTAATTTTAGAGCTAAAAAAGATGAAACCTTATGGATAAATGCACCTTTTTCGGTAATTAGAGCCATGGTTACTCCAGAAAAAGTTAGCTTTTACAATAAATTAGACAACACCTATTTTGAAGGTAATTATACCTATTTAAGTAATTTATTAGGAACAGAATTAGACTTTAAAAAAGTTCAAAATTTACTACTAGGCGAAACCATTTTCAATTTAAAAGAAACCGATTATAAAGCGTCAGTAGATTCAGATTTATACGTTGTAAAACCCAAAAAACAACGCCAACTATTTGAAATTTTCTTTTTATTAGACCCTTCTTATTTCAAAGTAAAATCGCAACAAATTACCCAACCAAACAAAAAAAGACATTTGCAAATAGACTACCTAACACATCAAGAAGTTGAAAATCAAATATTACCAGAAAACATAAAAGTAATAGCTGTAGAAGACAACGAAGAACTTACTTTAAACTTAGAATTTAAAAACGTTTCTTTAAACGAAGATTTAAACTTTCCGTTTAAAATACCATCAGGATTTAAAGAAATAAAACTATAATGACAAGTCACAATAAACCATATAAAATAATAATCCTACTAAGTTTTTTACTTTGTGGCATAATGGGTTTTACCCAAAACGACAAACAAAAAGAATTAGAAACCAGAAAACAAGAATTGCGTAGAGAAATTCAAAAAATCAACGAATTACGCAATCAAAACAAATCAAAAGAAAAATCAGAATTATCACTAATAGAAAACTTCAATTACAAGATAAACGTCTTGTCTAATTTAATAAAAGTAACCAACCAACAAGCCAATTTACTCACTCGCCAAATTAACGCCAACCAAAAAAACATATCGGCACTTCGCAACGAGTTAAAACAGCTAAAAAAAGAATATGCCAATATGGTTGTAAAATCATACAAGAGTAAAAACCAACAAAGCAGAATCATGTTTTTACTCTCATCAAACAACTTTAAACAAGCATACAAACGCGTTCAGTATATAAAACAATATGCTAATCACCAAAAGCAACAAGGCGAAACTATAAAAGCAAAAACAACCCAACTACAACAAACCAACACCAATTTATTAAAACAACAAGAAGCCAAAAAACAGCTAATAGCCGAAAACAAAGACGTTCAAAAATCATTAGAATCAGAAAAAAAAGAGCACGAAGGCTTAATGAAATCCATAAAAAACAACCTATCAAAATACACATCACAAATAAAACAAAAACAACAAGAAGTAGATAGAATAGATGCCGAAATAAACAAAATAATAAAAGAAGCCATTGCCAAATCAAACAAAAAAGCAGGTAAAAGCACCAGCTCAAGCACCTTTGCATTAACCCCCGAAGAACAAGTTTTAGCCTCCAATTTTATAGCAAACAAAGGCAAATTACCATGGCCTGTAGAAAAAGGATACCTAACCTTAGCCTACGGCACACAACCCTCACCCATAAACAAATCACTAACCATAAAAAGTAACGGCGTACGCATAGCCACAGAAAAAGGAGCCAAAGTAAAAGCGGTTTTTAACGGCGAAGTAACCTCGGTTATAAAACTAAAAAACACCAACCCAATAGTCATGATACGCCACGGAAACTACCTAAGCATCTACAAAAACCTCTCCCAAGTATATGTAAAAGAAGGCGACAAAATACAAACAAAACAAACCATAGGCGAAGTATTCACAAACCCCACAAACGGCGAAACCATTTTCAGTTTCATCATATCAAAAGACGGCAGCACAGAAAATCCCGCAAGTTGGATATATAAAATGTAAGCAACAAAAAACCCTCATACTATAAGGGCGTTACCCTGAAACAAGTTCAGGGTCGGGCTATCCGCTACAAGTCCTCG
>JALRJA010000456.1 GCA_023255235.1 Flaviramulus sp. | reverse complement strand
TTAAGAATTTTACATTATGTTTCATAAAGAAGGCCATAAAATTATTTTCTCAACATTTGTTATTGTTGTAGCCAGTTTTTTATTAGTTGATAGCTTTATTAGTTTAGAATGGCTAAGAATGCTTGTAATGATTTTTTTATTAATTTTTTTAATACTAATACTTCAATTTTTTAGAAACCCCAAACGAAATACAATTGTAAATGACAAGCATGTAAAATCACCTGTTGATGGTAAAGTAGTTGTTATCGAAGAAGTTTTTGAAAACGAGTATTTTAAAGAAAAACGCTTACAAATTAGTGTCTTTATGTCGCCGTTAAATGTTCATGTAACCAGATATCCAATAGGCGGAAAGGTTGTATTTAGTAAATACCATCCTGGAAAATATTTAGTGGCATGGCATCCTAAAGCTAGTGAAGAAAACGAAAGAACTACAGTAGTTGTAGAAAACCAAACTTTTGGTAAAGTTTTACACAGGCAAATAGCCGGAGCACTTGCCAAACGAATAGTAAACTACGCCAAAATAAATGATAATGTAACTCAAGGAACCGATTCTGGCTTTATAAAATTTGGCTCTAGAGTAGATTTATTTTTACCTTTAAACGCTAAAATAAACGTACATCTTCATCAAAAAGTAAAAGGTGGAGAAAGCATTATTGCAGAACTACATGAAAAATGATGATTTAGACATAGCATTTCAACAAGCAGTAGCTCGTGTAAATGAACACAAAAACCCGTTTCCTGCTGATACCCTACTAAAACTTTATGCTTACTATAAAAAAGCAACCAATAATTATAGCAGACCCAGTAGTAAAAAAGCCATTATAAATGCATTTAAAACAAATGCTTTATTTCAAGCAAAAGACATTGGTGTTGATGAAGCTAAACAAGCTTATATAGACTTAGTTGATAATTATTTTTTATATCGAAAATAATAATTGCCAATTTTAAAAACCAAAAATTATTCATAATTTACTGTATTAAATATTTATCTATATAGTTTCAAACCTCTACAAAATGCTGGGATGAAAAAATAAAAAAATGAAAGTTTGTATTGCTGAAAAACCAAGTGTTGCCCGTGAAATAGCTTCTGTATTAGGAGCAAATAAAAAGCATGAAGGCTATTATGAAGGAAATGGGTATGCTGTTACTTACACATTTGGTCATTTATGCACCCTTAAAGAACCTAATGACTACAAAGCATATTGGAAAAGCTGGGATTTAAATAATTTACCCATGCTTCCTGAAAAGTTTCAAATTAAAGTTGTTTCAAACTCTGGAATTCAAAAACAATTTAAAATAGTAAAAAGCCTATTTGATAAGGCTGAAGTAGTTATAAATTGTGGTGATGCTGGTCAAGAAGGTGAACTCATTCAGCGTTGGGTTTTAAACCAAGCTAACTATAAAGGTGATGTTAAACGCTTATGGATATCATCGTTAACCACCGAAGCCATCAAAGAAGGTTTTGAAAATTTAAAACCAGCATCTCAATATGACAATTTATATTATGCAGGATTTTCAAGAGCTATTGGCGACTGGCTCTTGGGTATAAATGCAACAAGGCTATATACTGTTAAACATGGTGGATATAAACAAGTGCTATCGGTAGGTAGAGTGCAAACCCCTACTCTAGCAATGGTTGTAAACAGGTTTAAAGAAATTGAAGATTTTAAACCAGAACCTTACTGGGAATTACAAACCCTTTACAGAGATACGCTTTTTAGTTATGAAGACGGTAGATTTGATAAAAAAAAGGATGGTGAAACATTAGCAAACAAAGTAACCGAAACTGATTTTGAAATAGAATCTGTTACCAAAAAAAAAGGGTTAGAACATGCTCCCAAATTATTTGATTTAACAGGCTTGCAAGTATATTGTAATACCAAATTTGGCTTTTCGGCTGATGAAACCTTAAAAATTGTTCAGCTTTTATATGAACGAAAAGTGGTAACCTATCCTAGAGTAGATACCACATTTTTGCCAAACGATATGTATGCCAAAGTACCCAATATTCTACAAAAACTTACCAATTACTCCAGTTTAACAAAGCCTTTACTGAATAAAAAAATTAGAAAATCTTCAACCGTTTTTAATGATAAAAAAGTAACCGATCATCATGCTATTATACCAACTGGTATGCAAACTAATTTACAATCTAATCAACAACAAGTATATGATATTATTGTAAGGCGTTTTATAGCTGTTTTTTATAATGATTGTATTGTAGCAAACACTACAGTAGTAGGCAAAACAGGCAATATATTATTTAAAACTACAGGTAAAGAAATTCTTGATAAAGGCTGGCGAATAGTTTTTGAAAACCCCCATATTACCGAAAAAGAAAGAGACGCTTTACCCACTTTTATTAAAGGCGAAAGAGGTCCTCATAAACCATCTTTTTTAGAAAAACAAACCAAACCGCCTAATCAATATACCGAAGCCTCGCTTCTACGTGCTATGGAAACTGCAGGAAAACAAGTAGACGATGATGCTTTAAGAGACCTTTTAAAAGAAAATGGAATTGGTCGTCCTTCTACACGAGCCAATATTATAGAAACACTCTTTAAAAGACAATACATAAAACGAAATAAAAAACAAGTGCTACCAACTGTTAGCGGCATACAATTGATTGAAACTATTCAAAATAATTTATTGAAATCGGCTGAATTAACAGGGCAATGGGAAAAACAATTAAAAGATATTGAAAAAGGAACATTTAGTGCTTCTACATTTATAAATAATATGAAAAAAATGATAGATGCCTTAGTTTATGAAGTTAGAAGTGAAACTACTCGAGCCAATATTTCACAAGTTACCGTATTAAAAAATAGAAAAATCAAACTTAATAATAAAAAAAACGAGGGTATCACAAATCAAATTTGCCCAAAATGTAAAAAAGGAACTATTATAACAGGTAAAAAAGCCTATGGCTGTAGCCAGTATAAAACTGGTTGTAAATTTGTGTTACCTTTTTATTTTGAAGGAAAAAAAATATCAGAAAAACAAGGCATTCGTTTGTTAAAAAAAGGACGCACTACTAATTTAAAAGGGTTTAAAACTAAAGCAGGTGTTTTAGAAGGTTTTTTATGTTTTGATACCAATTATGAATTAAAATTAGAACCTAAAAACACGCCTTTAAAACCACAAACAAACCAGAATCTGTGCCCTAAATGTAAAAAAGGAACTATTTTAAAAGGCAAAACAGCCTATGGCTGTAGTGCGTTTAAATTAGGTTGTGATTTTAAAATGTCTTTTGATGTTATTAAAGCAAAAATTAATGGTCAAAAACTAACCAAAGAGCTACTATATCATATTTTAAATGAAA
>JALRJA010000286.1 GCA_023255235.1 Flaviramulus sp. | reverse complement strand
TTTGTGGGTTAATTCATGATATAAAACCTGTTTCTAAAATAGTGAACGATATTATACATGAATTTGAAATTGCCAAAAACAATATCCCAAACACATTTTAGTTTCACAAGAAATTCATTTAACTTTTTTAATTGATTATATATTTTCTTTTAAAGTACTAGAACTAAAGTGTACTTTTGCACGCATGCAACTAAAAAATTACACAAAAGAGTTTACATATAATTGGCAACTGGCAGCTCCGGTTATGCTTGGCATGCTAGGGCATACTTTTGTTAGTTTTGTAGATAACATTATGGTTGGGCAATTAGGAACAGCAGAGCTTGCGGCTGTATCTTTAGGTAATAGTTTTATGTTTATTGGTATGTCTTTAGGCATTGGGTTTTCTACAGCTATTACACCTTTAATTGCCGAAGCAGATGCTTCTCAAGATTTTGTTAAGGGTAAATTGGTTTTTAAAAACGGCTTGTTTTTATGTACTGTTTTAGGAGTTTTACTTTTTTTAATGGTATTTTTTGCAAAACCACTTATGTATTTAATGAAACAACCAAACGAGGTGGTTGAATTGGCAATTCCGTATTTAGATTTGGTAGCATTTTCATTAATACCATTAATAATTTTTCAAGGGTTTAAACAATTTAGCGACGGTTTGTCTATGACACGTTACCCTATGTATGCAACTGTTTTAGCCAATATTGTAAATATTGTTTTAAACTATGTACTCATTTTTGGAAAGTTTGGGTTTCCTGAAATGGGTATAGTTGGTGCAGCTTATGGCACGCTGGCTTCAAGAATTGTTATGGTTTGGTATTTATGGTTTTTGTTAAAGGGAAAAGAAAAATCTAAAGCATTTGTTACTCAAATAAAGTTTTTTGTACTGGATAAATTAATGCTAAAGAAAATATTAAATCTTGGTACACCTAGTGCTATGCAAATGTTTTTTGAAGTAGCTATTTTTACAGCAGCCATTTGGCTAAGTGGTTTATTGGGCAAAAACCCTCAAGCTGCCAATCAAATTGCTTTAAATTTATCATCTATGACCTTTATGGTAGCCATGGGATTGAGCGTAGCTTCTATGATACGCGTTGGAAACCAAAAAGGCTTACAAGCTTATTTTGAGCTGCGTAGAATTGCATATTCTTTATTTGTAATGGGACTTATTTTTGCTTTTATTTTTGGAATTATGTTTTTAATTGGGCATCAATTTTTTCCTAAGCTGTATGTAGATTTTAATGATGTAGCTAATTTTAAAGATAATCAAGAGGTTGTAAAAATAGCGTCTCAATTATTAATAGCGTCTGCTATTTTTCAAATTAGCGATAGTATGCAAGTAATTATTTTAGGTGCTTTAAGAGGCTTGCAAGATGTTAAAATACCAACTGTAATTACCTTTGTTTCTTATTGGTTGGTAGGGTTTCCTATAAGCTGGTTTTTAGGAAAAGAAACTGTTTATGGTAGTTTTGGTATTTGGCTAGGCTTATTGGCGGGTTTAACAACTGCTGCTATTTTGTTGTATTTTAGGTTTAATTATTTAACTAAAAGGTTAATTTTGTCTAACAACTAACTACTATTTTATGAGTCTTCCAAAATTTTTATTAGGTGATAATTCTAATTATCCGAATGCTATTTTTGTAATACATACCGAATTTCCAAGATTTATAATTAACCTTGAAAATGATGAAGTTGAATGGTTTGAAGATTTTAATGATGAAGATGCCAAAGAACTACAAACCGAAACGGAACATGCTATTACATTAGCAACCAATTTTTATGATGACGAAATAGCTAACTATAATGAGTAATTGCGTTAGGGATTGTAGCGGCATCCTTTTGCTTTTGCAAAAGATATAGCGAAAAGCCCGACCAAAAAGCTGTAACGTAAGCGACAGGTTTTTGGTAACGCCCAAATTATAATAAATGATTGAAAAACTTTTACAATACGATACAGAGCTTTTTTTGTTTTTAAACAATTTAGGGTCTTCTACTTGGGATAATTTTTGGTTAATTATTACCAATAAATGGTATTTTGGAAGTTTTTTAGGTTTGGTTTTACTGTATTTATTTTATAAGAAATTTGGCTGGAAAACCGTACTCTTTTTAATGCTTATTGTAGCTTTAATGATTACGTTTACCGACCAAATGACCAATTTTTTTAAGAGAAGTTATGCTAGACCTAGACCTTGTGGCGAGGCTGGTTTAATTGATTATATACGCTTTATAGCTGTGAGATGTGGTAAGAAATCCTAATAATACTTCATCTCTTGTTTACAAAACAGATGGAGATATTTATCATACTTTTGATAAAC
>JALRJA010000271.1 GCA_023255235.1 Flaviramulus sp. | reverse complement strand
GCCGATTTAGTAGATTGTAGTTTTATGTAAACCTTCTATCGTTTTATATGTATGCGAAAAATATAATTTGGTGTGTGTGTTTTGTGAAAAACTATTCTAAACTTAAAGTAGTCATAATAGGGTAATGATCAGAATATTGCTTGTTATAGGTTTTAAAACCATTTACCGAAAAAGAATCATCGGCAAAAATAAAATCAATTCTAATAGGAAAAAATTTGAAGCTATAGGTCCTTCCAAAGCCATTTCCAGCTTCCTTAAATGCATCATTTAAATCGCCTTTTATTTTTCGGTACACATAGGAAAAAGCGGTATTATTAAAATCGCCACATATAATCATTTTGTATTGGCATTGGTTTTTGTGTTCTAAAAACAACTCGGTTTGTAACTGTTGCTTTTTAAAAGTAGAGCCAATTCGTTTTAAAAGTCTTTCAGAATCTTCCTTTTTTAAACTTTCTACTTTGGTGTTTATACGCAATGATTCTAAATGAATATTATAAATTCTTATTGTATCTGTTTCTTTTACAATATCAATAAAAATGGCATTATTTGGTGTATTAGGAAATTCAACAGAACCTGAATGTATTATAGGAAATTTTGAAAAAATAGCTTGTCCATACTTGGTTTTGTTTCCAGATAAATGTTCGTATTTATACTTAAAAAAGGACAGTTTAATATCTTTATGTGGGTGGTATTCTTGAATACTTAAAACATCGGGTTGTTCTGTTTTTATAAAATCTTCTATTTTAGTTTCAATATTTTCTTGCGGAAGCCAGTTATATAAATTAAAAAGCCGCACATTGTAATTCATAATCTTAATGTTATTATGATTTTCAATTTGTTTTGATGCTGAAAATTTATACAAAGACCCAAAAGAAAAATAGCCAATTAGCAACACAACTAAAGAGAGTATTAATTGCTTTTTTAACCTAAGTAACCAATACAAAAAGCATAAGGCATTTACTAATATTAGAAACGAAACACCTAAATTAACTACAGATAAAACAGAGAATGTTTTTGGAGGTAAAAAAGGTAACACATAAGAAAATAGCAATAATACAGCTACTACAACATTAATGAAATAGATAATTTTATTTATAAAACTCAATTTTTTCATATTTGCTATTATCTGTAATAACTATAAATTATTTACCTGCTCTAAACAAAAATTCTTTTTCTTCACTAGTTAAACTATCATAACCACTTTTGCTAATTTTATCTAAAATAACATCAATTTTCTTTTGGTTATTAAACTCGTTAAAATCAGATTTGGTATAACCTCCAACTTTGCTTTTGTTTTTATATACCGTTTTTAAAGGTCCTTTTTTGGAGCGTTTAAACAGTGTGGCGATAGTATCTACAAACCGTTCAAAACCTTTGCCAATATCATGCCCTTTTAGCAACTGTTTTGCATATATATAACCCAATAAAGAACCTCCTAAATGTGCTAAGTTGCCTCCTGCATTAACTCCAAATAAACCAAAAACATCTAAAACCACAATTACAGCACCAATCCACCATAATTTTATTTTAAATGAAAAAAAATGCGTTTCTTGATGTGGCATATAGGCACATAAAAAAATTAATAAAGCTCTAACAGCAGCCGAAGCACCTATTAAACTAGAATGATTTCCAAAAAAATTAGGCAATACAGTATAAGATAATGTAAATAGTAACCCTCCAAAAATAGCTCCTAGAAAGTAAACATTTAGGGCTGTTTTAGTTCCAAAAAGATTTATAAATAAGCGTCCTAAAAAATACAACCAAAGCATGTTAAAAAGGATATGAAAAAAATCGTAATGCAAGAACATATAAGTGATAATTGTCCATGGTTTTATGATTAAATCAAAAATATCACTTGGTAATTCTAACCAAGCCATTTTAGATTTTAATATTAAACCAATAATAAAAACAACGACATTAATGGTTATAATTTTTTCTAGCACATTAAGATTAAAAAACCTGTTTTTTATATTTTGAAAAAGTAGCGACATATTAATTCCAACGGTTTCTATTAAACTGTGTTTTTTTCCAATACCACATAATAATAAAGCCAGTTAAAGCACCCCCAACATGAGCCATATAGGCGGTATTACTTGGGCTAAAGAAAGATTGTCCTGTAATACCCGAAATTAAATCAAGAATAATGATTCCTGGTATAAAATATTTGGCTTTTATAGGAATAGGTAAAAATATTAACATGAGTTCGGCATTGGGGTTCATCATACCAAAAGCTGCAAGAATACCCATTAAACACCCCGAAGCACCAACCATACTGGCATTAAATGCCGGAAAAATGTCTTTAAGCATAGAGAATTGTGCTTGTGTTGTTCCTTGTATTACTTCATTGGTAGTTAGCATTTGTTTTATACTTTGCTCGGTCAAACCAGAATCTATCAACGCATTATAATTTGGTAGATATTGAAAATAGTAATAGGCTATTTGTAATGCTACGGCACCTAATCCAGCTGAAAAATAAATAAACAAAAACCGTTTTGAACCTAATACTTGTTCAACAGGCGTACCAAACATCCAAAGTCCAAACATATTAAATAAAATATGTGTGATGCTTAAATTATTAATATAACCACCACCGTGCATAAACATGTGGGTTATTATTTGCCAAGGGCGAAAGGCTTCATTTTTAGGAAAATACATAGCAAACCATTCATAAAAAGCACCATTGGCAATAAACAAGGTACCAATAAACATCATCACATTAATAATTAATAAATGTTTAACGGTTTCTGAAATTCTAATCATATATTAAATAAATTTTTTATCAAGTTCATCAACACTCATCGTAATAAAAGTATTTCTATTAGTAGGTGATACGTTGGGTTCTTTACATGCAAATAGTTTATTTACCAAATGCTCTTGTTCATCTTTTTGTAATGATTGTCCTGTTTTTATAGCCAAACTTTTTGCCATTGATTTTGCTAACAAATCGGTTGCACTAAAATTGCTGTCGGGTACTTCATTTTCAACATCACTTATTAATTGTTCTAAAATAATACTAACTTCGCTTTCAGGAACACCAACAGGAACGCCAGTAATGGCAACTGTTTCTTCTTTTACATTTGAAAACACAAAACCAGTATGTTCTAAATCATCTTTTAATTGATTTATAATTTCTATATCTTGTTTTGAAAAATGAAGCTGAAGCGGAAATAACAACTGCTGACTTGTAGCTTCTTTAATGGTCATGTTTTTTAGAAAGTCTTCATATAAAATACGCTGATGTGCTCTATGTTGATCAATAACTAACATGCCTGATTTTATTGTACTAACAATATATTTGTTATGTATTTGATATGTTGTATTGGTTTGTACAGCTTCGTTTTCATTTTCAAACAATGATACCGTTTGTTCTTCACTTTCAAAATGTAATTCTCTAATATCTTTTTTTGTATCATTCCCTTTTGATTCTAAACCTACATATATACTATCCCAATTATTTGGTGTAGGTCTAAATACTGTGGTTTGTTTACCAGATTTTGTATCGTTTTTAAAAGGGTTAAAACTTCTATCAACTTCTATTTTAGGAGCATTGGTAGTGGTGTTTTTATAACCATAAGGCGTATCTAAATTGGGGTCGCGTTCAAAATCTAAAACGGGTGCTATGTTAAATTGCCCTAAGCTATGCTTAACTGCCGAGCGTACTAAAGCATACAGGGTATGTTCATCATCAAACTTAACTTCTGTTTTTGTTGGATGAATATTAATATCAATAGTTTGTGGGTTTACATAAAGATTTAAAAAATAACTAGGGTGTGTTCCATTTTTTAAAAGCCCATCAAAAGCAGATACTATAGCGTGATTTAAATAAGCACTTTTTATAAAACGATTATTGACAAAAAAATACTGTTCGCCTCTTGTTTTTTTGGCAAATTCTGGTTTTCCAACAAAGCCTACAATTTTAAGGACTTCTGTTTCTTCTTCAACGGGTACTAATTTTTCATTGGTTTTGTTTCCAAAAATATTGACAATACGTTGTCTAAAATTACTAATAGGCAAGTTAAAAGTTTCACTTCCATTGTTATAAAAAACAAAACTTATTTGTGGGTGTGCTAAAGCAACTCTGTGAAACTCATCAATAACATGACGCAATTCTACGGTAACCGATTTTAAAAAATTTCGTCTTGCAGGAATATTAAAAAAAAGGTTTTTTACAGAAACCGATGTGCCTTTTGGCGTTGCAACTACCTCTTGAGATACTATTTTACTCCCTTCCATCTCAATGGCTGTACCTACATCATCATGTTCTTGTTTGGTTTTTAATTCTACATGAGCAATTGCGGCAATACTTGCTAAGGCTTCACCACGAAACCCTTTGGTATGCAATTGAAATAAATCTTCGGCAGTACGAATTTTTGAAGTGGCATGACGCTCAAAACTCATTCTAGCATCGGTAGTGCTCATGCCCTTACCGTTATCTATAACTTGCACCAATGTTTTACCAGCATCTTTTATAATTAGTTTTATTAAAGTGGCATTGGCATCAATAGCGTTTTCAAGAAGTTCTTTTACCACAGAAGCAGGACGTTGTACAACTTCTCCAGCAGCTATTTGATTGGCAACATGGTCGGGTAAAAGTTGTATAATATCTGTCATAAATTATTTAGAAAAGAATATTGATAAATCAAAATCAATGATGATTAAAAATATAAAAACAAGAATAGCTACAATTATAAAAACACGTTTGTTAGCAAGTTTATCTGGGTTTTTTAAATCGTTAAAAGCTTCATTTAGTTTAGTTTTTAAGCCTTTGTTGTTTCCTACGGTTTTTCTATACTCATCAAACTTGTGCTTTATTTCAAACGGGTTGCCTTCGCCTTTATCATCAAAATAACGAGGCTTGTAGTTAAATTTTTTGTTTTTTCGTAATTTTAAAAGTCCCATTGTGTTGTTTTATCTACATGTATTTTTTTTCTAATAAGTACATACAAATTAGTAGTAATACCAAAAATAAAATTAATGTTTTAACAGGCATTACCCCTTTTACTTTTATTTTATTACTATTGTGTCTTTTCCATTTAGAAATAAAACCTGTGGTTTTATGGTTATCTTCTAAACTAGAATCTGTTTGATTATCTTTTGAAAATCGAGGTTTGTAATTAAATGTTTTATGTTTTGGCTGTTTAAACACCGTTATACTATTTGATTCAAAAGTACCTAAAAATAGGCGAAAATGAAGTTAAATATTGTAAAAATTGTTAACAAACAAATCTGTTATACTTATTAAAATGGCGTAGTATTTTAGTGTTTTGTAACCTATTATCGCTTATTGTTAAAACCGTAAAACAGGTAAGAACTAACTGTTTTTACGCAGCTCTGCCATTTGTATAGCAGCTACGGCAGCTTCAATTCCTTTATTGCCGTGTTTACCTCCAGAACGCTCTATGGCTTGTTGCATTGTATCATCGGTAAGTACGCAAAATATAACTGGGGTTTCTCGTAATACATTGAGGTCTTTAATACCTTGTGAAACAGCTTCACAAACAAAGTCAAAATGCTTGGTATCACCTTTAATAACACTGCCAATAGCAATAACAGCATTTACCATTTGTTCTTGCATTTTTTTACTTCCGAAAATTAGTTCAAAACTACCAGGAACAGCCCACTTAATGATATTAGTTGGCAAAACACCGTGTTCAATTAGGGTGTTGTAAGCACCTTGAAATAAGTTTTCGGTTATGCTTTCATTCCATTGAGAAACAACAATCCCAAACCGAAATTTAGTCGCGTTTGGGATTGTTGTTTTATCATATTTTGATAAGTTTTTATTTTCAGTAGCCATATTATTTGCTTGCCAATACTTGTGCTTTTCCTATAAAAACATCTATTGATGTAGCTTCGCTAGAATTAGCATAATCATCTTTTATTCTTTTAAAATAAGATAATGCTTTATCTGCTTTTCCTAAATCTAAAGCCACAGTTCCTGCTTTAAATAAATACATAGGTGTTGTGTATTCATTATCACGCATATTGGCAGCTTCTTCATAATAACTTAAAGCATCTTCTGGCTGGTTTAATTGTGCAAAAGCATCACCAATATTGCCTTTTGCTAGAGGAGCTAAAATTTCGTCATCACTATTAAAATCACTTAAAAACTCAACGGCTTTTTTGTAATCTTTTAATCTTAAATAGGCTGTGCCGGCATAGTAGTTTGCTAAATTAGCCGATTCTGTTCCGCTGTATTCTTCTATAATATCTAACATTCCAAATTTACCTTCGCCACCTGTTAAAGCTAAATTATATAAAGAGTCTGTGGCAGTTCCGTTTACAGCATCGTTAAAATATTTTTGAGCTTGAAACATATCGTTCATAGCATTCGTTTGTTTTGGCTTAGCAATAAACTCTTTAAATCCTAAATATCCTAAAACTACAAGGGCGACAACCCCTATAATAACAAAAATATATTTTTGATTTTTTTCAACAAATGCTTCTGTTTTTGAAGCTGTTTGATCTAGTGTGTTAAACACTTCGGCTGTTGTTGAGCCATCTTCAATATTTTGTTCTTTCTCTACTTTTGTTTTTGGTTTATATCCTCTTTTATTGTAAGTTGCCATTCTGTCTGTATAAATTATTGTGGGTGTAAAAATATAATTTTTCTTCATAACTAAAAGCGTATTTATTTGATATTTTTCAATAATTTGCACTCTTTTTGAGAGTTTAGCATATATATACTGCCGTAACTTACTTTTTGTATGATTTTAAAAACACTTTCTTTACTTAATTATAAAAATTTTGATAGCAAATCATTCTTGTTTAATGATAAAATAAACTGTATTGTTGGAAATAATGGTATTGGAAAAACCAATGTGCTAGATGCCATATACCATTTATCGTTTGGTAAAAGTTATTTTAACCCAATAGCTACTCAAAATATTAAGCATGATGAAAGCTTTTTTGTGATTAATGGCGATTATAATAAAGCTAATAAAACAGAAAAAATTGCTGTTAGTTTAAAAAAAGGACAAAAAAAAGTAATTAAACGAAACGGAAAAGCTTACGAAAAATTTAGCGAACACATTGGTTTTTTACCTTTAGTTATTATATCGCCGGCAGACAGAGATTTAATTATTGAAGGCAGTGATACCCGAAGAAAATTTATAGATAGTGTTATTTCACAAAGCGATAAAACCTATTTAAACCATTTAATTAATTACAACAAAGTATTAGCACAACGCAACGCCTTATTGAAATTTTTTGCTTTAAACCATACCTTTAATCAAGATACTTTGCAAGTTTATAATGAGCAACTAACTAATTTTGGTTCTAAAATTTTTGAAAAACGAGCTGTTTTTTTAAAAGAATTCATTCCTATTTTCAAAGGGCGCTATCAAGCAATAAGTGGCGGACGTGAAGTTGTAGATTTGGTTTATGACAGTGATTTATTTCAAAATGATTTAAACACCCTGTTACAACAAGCTATAAGTAAAGATAAAACACTGCAATATACTAGCGTTGGTGTTCATAAAGACGATTTGCAGTTTAATATTGAAGAATATCCTGTTAAAAAATTTGGAAGCCAAGGACAACAAAAATCGTTTTTAATAGCACTAAAATTGGCACAATTTGACTTTATAAAAGCACAAAGTGGTGTAAACCCCATTTTGCTATTAGATGATATTTTTGATAAATTAGATGAAAATAGAGTTGCTCAAATTATTAAATTGGTAGATACCGATAATTTTGGTCAACTATTTATAAGTGATACACATGCTGAACGCACCGAAAATGCCGTAAAACAAGTGCATCAATCGTATGAAATTTTTAAATTATAGCACATTATGCCAAAACGCAATAACGAACATATTAGTATTTCTGATGCATTAAAAGAATTTGTTGAAACAAACAAACTTGAAAAAGGCTTAAACAAAGTCAATGTAAACGATGCATGGAAAAACCGTATGGGCAATGCTGTAAACAACTATACTACTTCTATAAATTTAGAACGAGAAACCCTTTACATTCAGTTGAGTTCTAGCGTGTTGAGAGAAGAATTGAGTTACGGAAAACAAAAAATAATTAACTTACTTAATGAAGAATTAGGAAAAGAAATTATTAAAAAACTGATTTTAAGATAATTAGAATTGTAAATTAATTAAAAATAAATTCAATAAAAATAACAAGCTATACTTATTTAGCTTACCTTTGGTGCTTAATTTTATTAAAATAAATACAATGAGTAAAGGTACCGTAAAATTCTTCAATGATTCAAAAGGATTTGGATTTATCACTGAAGAAGGAACAAACAAAGAACATTTTGTACATGTGTCAGGATTAGTTGACGAAATTCGTGAAAACGATGAAGTTGAGTTCGACTTACAAGATGGAAGAAAAGG
>JALRJA010000219.1 GCA_023255235.1 Flaviramulus sp. | reverse complement strand
ATATTGGCACTTATGCTGTGCTGTTGTAATAATATAATGCCTTGTGATGAGGAAGTACTTAATTGTTGCTGCACTCCAATGCGCAACAAGCCATCTTGATGCTCTAGAACGCTGGCATTGCTTTTAAGCACCAATTTATTGCCCACCAACAATGGGTGGTTTAGGTGTAAAACACCCTGTTCAACAATCAAATTGCCCTTGATATTTATAGCCGACTTAAAATGCACTTCGTTGGCATTTGCCAATTGCATATTAGGTACACTAACGTTATTGGCAACCACAACCTCTTGATTAACACCCTTTAAATACAAAGTACCATCACCTATAATGGAAGATTGGATGTCATGCTGTTTTTCGTAACTTACCAAAACCGCTTCACCCGAAAGGGTAATAAGCGTGTTTTCTTTAATGATAAGTTGTGCATTTACATAAAAAGCACCACAAAAACAATACAAAAACACCAACATCATACGCTGTTTGCTTATTCCAGCAATTAACGTCCATTTATATGTGTTAGTTTGTTTCATAATTAATAGTAAATGTGTTTTTGTGGTGCTATATAGTATATAAAAAAATGATTACTCTATAATAACTCGTTTAGCTAAGAACTGTTCTCCATTGTTAAAACTAAACTTAACAATATACAGCCCTTTAGCTACTTGTGGTTTTGCCACGGCATTGGCACCCGAGCTGTGTGGCGCATTGGCATAATGGCCAACAACTTTGCCCAAAATATCGAATACCTTAATATCCAACTGGCTTACGCCATTTGGCAAGTTGTAGTTTAGGCTTCGGCTAGATGCCTTTACTGGGTTTGGGTACAGCGCAAAAGCGTTTAAATCTACCTTATCAATACCTAGCGTTGCCGCAGTTACCGTTACAGTCCAGTCTTGGGTTGTTGTGCCATCGGCCGCAGTAACCGTGTAGGTTACAGCACTTGAAAAATCGTTGGCTGTAGTACCGCTTACTTGTGCGGTGCCACCTACGGTAGCTGTTGCACCATCTGAGAGTGTAAAGGTTGCCACCAAAGCCGATACATCTGTTCCGTTTGCCACTTCTATGGCCACCGTGTGGTTTCCAGCATCAATAGTGGCTGCTCCTGATTGTTCGGCAAAACTGTATGTTAAAATATCAGTTTCTGCGCTTACAGAGGCAAAGGTCATTACTGTAGATGTTCCTGAAGTAAGTGTTTCGCTCCATGTACCACCATTAGCATCAGCATACACCTGAACTACCGTTGTTCCTGCAACACCACCATAAGTGGTTCCAGCCAAGGGTGTGGCCGTGGCCGCCGAAATAGAACCCGTAAAGGTATAAAGCTCGGCATCTGCCAAGGTATAACCCACCGGCGCTGTTCCTGTGGCAACGCCAACGGCATCATAGCTCACGGTTCCTGCGGCAGTTGATGTGAAATTTGGTGCCCTGTTTACGGCATCACTACCCAATGACACATTAAAAGGGCCTGCTGCGCCCAAAAAGGACACTGGACCATCCACGTAGTTTGCGGTACTGTGCGCAAAATCTGTACTTACTGAAAATGTGCCTCCGTTACTGTTGTCAATAACACCAGACACAAAATTGCCTCCCGAATAATGCAGTGCCCCACCATTGCCTATATAGATTTGAGCGGTGGCAACACTCAAAACCATACAAAACAACAACGATAGCCCATATCTTATGCGAAAGGGTGTAGAGTCATTTTTTTTCATAAAAAAAAATTAATTAAGTTAAACAATTGCAATCTTATTTTTACAAACACTATTGCCTATAAAAAGATTAGCTAGTCAAAAATGCTAGTTAATTTTCTAAATCCGTAATACGAAGTAATAAACGGTCTGCATAGGCTATAAGTGGGAAAATTGGAGGTGCTAGAAAATGAAAATGGTTGGTTTTAACAAAACCGTACTGTACTTCCTGAAATTGTTTGGCTTTTCCCCATCTTTAATTTTAGGCATCTATGT
>JALRJA010000201.1 GCA_023255235.1 Flaviramulus sp. | reverse complement strand
TAAAAAAATATGGATGAAATGCGCTTTTTTAGGACAAATAGCACTTTGTTTAAATATAAAAATAGTTGTTAAACGTTAAAATTATATTTTTAAAAAGATGCTTTTATATATAAAAATACGATATTTGTGCTGTGAATTTGCGCAAGGGATTGAAGCGGCATCCTTTTTATGTGTTTGCAAAAACATCTTCTTGTAATCTTTGGGTTAAAAAATAAAAAAGATATAGCGAAAAGCCCGACCTTGCTTTTCAAGGTTGCGCCTTAAAAAACTAATTTAATTATGGCAATGAATAAAAATACAGTGTTGGCTTGGGCAACAGTTTTAATGATTATTATGGGTGTAGTTCTAATATTAATGGGAGCTTATAGGTATAATGATGTAGCAGGTTGGGGCTTTGCAACCGTAGGTTTTGGTTTTTTTGCCATTGCATGGGTTTTTAACGCTTTAAAAGGCAGAGTGTAATAAAAAGTTTATTAGGTTGTTGTTAAGTTTAAGCAACTTTAAACCAACAGCTAAAAACAGTTAAGACACTTATTAATTCTAAATTATCAGTAAAAACAGCTTAGCAGCAAATAACTTAACAATAAACAATAATGAGTGACGATAAGAAAGTAATATTTTCAATGTCTGGGTTAACCAAGACGTTTCAAGGTGCAAATACACCAGTTTTAAAAAATATTTATTTAAGTTTTTTTTACGGTGTTAAAATTGGTATTTTAGGTTTAAATGGTTCGGGTAAATCTACGTTACTTAAAATAATTGCAGGCATTGATAAAAACTATCAAGGTGATGTTACGTTTTTGCAAGACTACTCGGTTGGCTATTTAGAGCAAGAACCAAAGCTTGATGAAAATAAAACGGTTATTGAAATTGTAAGAGAAGGTGCTGCAGAAACGGTAGCTATTCTTGATGAATACAATAAAATTAACGATATGTTTGGTTTGGAAGAAGTATATTCTAACCCAGACAAAATGGATAAATTAATGGCTAGACAAGCCGACCTTCAAGATAGAATTGATGCTTCTAATGCTTGGGAATTAGATACTAAATTGGAAATTGCCATGGATGCGCTTCGTACGCCAGATGGTGATAAAAAAATTAGCTTACTTTCTGGAGGTGAACGTCGTCGTGTTGCTTTGTGTAGATTGTTATTGCAAGAACCAGATGTGTTATTGTTGGATGAACCTACTAACCACTTAGATGCAGAATCTGTACATTGGTTAGAACAGCATTTAGCACAGTATAAAGGCACTGTAATAGCAGTTACCCACGATAGGTATTTTTTAGATAATGTTGCCGGCTGGATTTTAGAACTAGATAGAGGAGAAGGTATTCCTTGGAAAGGAAATTATTCGTCTTGGTTAGACCAAAAATCAAAACGAATGGCTCAAGAAGGTAAGGCGGCATCAAAACGTCAAAAAACTTTAGAGCGAGAGTTAGAATGGGTACGACAAGGTGCTAAAGGCAGACAAACCAAGCAAAAAGCACGTTTAAACAATTATGACAAATTATTGAGTCAAGACCAAAAACAACTAGACGAAAAACTCGAAATATATATTCCAAACGGACCTCGTTTAGGAACTAATGTTATTGAATGTAAAGGTGTTAGTAAAGGGTTTGACGATAAATTATTATACGAAGAATTACATTTTAATTTACCACAAGCCGGAATTGTTGGTGTTATTGGACCAAATGGAGCTGGTAAAACCACCATTTTTAAAATGATTATGGGCGAAGAATTACCCGATAAAGGTGAGTTTATAGTGGGTGATACTGCCAAAATTGCTTATGTAGATCAAAGTCATTCTAATATAGACCCAGAAAAATCTATATGGCAAAACTTTAGTGACGAACAAGAGTTGATAATGATGGGTGAGAGACAAGTAAACTCAAGAGCTTATTTAAGTCGTTTTAACTTTAGTGGAAGCGAACAAAACAAAAAAGTAAAATTACTGTCTGGTGGTGAAAGAAACCGTTTGCACTTGGCAATGACACTAAAAGAAGAAGGCAATGTATTGCTTTTAGATGAGCCAACAAACGATCTTGATGTAAATACCTTAAGAGCCTTAGAAGAAGGTTTAGAAAATTTTGCTGGGTGTGCCGTTGTAATATCGCATGACAGATGGTTTTTAGATAGAATTTGCACTCATATTTTAGCTTTTGAAGGTAATAGTGAAGTATATTTTTTTGAAGGTAGTTTTAGTGAATATGAAGACAATAAAAAGAAACGTTTAGGTGATTTGATGCCAAAACGTATTAAATACAAGAAACTGGTAAGGGAATAGCATCTTTGTTATACTTAGTTTAAAGTTTAACCGTGAACAGTTCCTTTTTTACCTAAGTTAGCCATAATTTTAGCTTCATAATCTAGGAGTTGTTGCCATTTAGCATCAACTTCTTTTTTATTGCCATATTGTCTAGCAAAACCCAAAAACATGGTATAATGATTGGCTTCACTTACCATTAAATTTTTATAAAATAAAGCCAATTCTTTGTCTTTTAATTCTATAGATAGTAGCCTAAAACGCTCACAACTTCTTGCTTCAATTAAAGCAGCATAAAGCAATCTATGTACTAATTGTGTTGTTCGGCTTCCGCCTTTAGGAAAAAACTTTAAAAGCGCTACTACATAATCATCACGTCTGTCTCTACCAAGTGTCCAGCCACGCTTTATAATTTTATCATGAACCATTTTAAAATGGCTAATTTCTTCTTTAACTAATGCCACCATTTCTTGCACTAAATCGGTGTATTCAGGAAAACTCACTATTAGTGAAATTGCCGTACTAGTTGCTTTTTGTTCACAAAAGGCGTGGTCTGTTAATATGTCTTCTATGTTTTTTTCAACTATATTCACCCAGCGTGGGTCTGTTGGTAATTTAAGTCCTAACATTGTTTTACTTTTTTAAATTAGTAAGAATATCATCAATTCTATGTTAAAAATAGTGCATGTATCTTATTGTTACAGGGTAATTTAAACATCTAAATCAAAGGTTTTTCTTAACAAATCTATAGAAGGATTTTTCTCTTTTAATTTTTCAAATTTTTCTAATGGCGTATAAGCAAATTGCTTTTCTATTTCTTCATTAACAGAAATTTCAAAACTAATATGATAGTTATTTAGTTTTTTTCTTAGATAGGAAAGAATATCATACTGATTTTTTTCAAGTTCTATTTTATTCGTTTGATTTGGAAATTCTAAAAAAATTGTTGTATCATTAACTTTTGGAATATCAATAGATAAAATAGAAGCCAAGTTGTGTTTGCCCTTAGTTCTTAAATCTTCGGTATAAGCTTTCCAGACAATAATCAAGTCGTTTTCTGAAAACGGATCTTTAGGCAAATCGTCTTCATTAATAACAACATCCATTTGCTTAATAGAATGTTCTTTTTTTGTTTTAATACTACTTAATGAAAGTCCTGATTGTCGTTTCGCCTCTTTTTTTAAAGCAATTTTTGGCAATGTGTCTATGTCTATAGTTGCTTCAGGTGTTTTAGAAATAATTGGTTTTTTTTCTGTATTTTCAATAGAAATTTCTTCTTCTTTTGTTTCAGGTATTTTTATTGCAATAGGCGTGATGCCTTTATTTTTAAAATAAGAAGCCGGAATTATATAGTTTTTGCTATTTTTTTTTTCTCCATCAAAAGTGATAGAGGCTAATTGCATTAGGCATAACTCAACGAGTAACCGTTGGTTTTTACTTGTTTTGTATTTGAGATCGCATTCATTGGCTAAATTAATAGCTTGCAATAAAAATGCTTGCGTTGGTTTTTTAGATTGTTCTAAATATTTTTCTTTGGTTTCATCGCCAATTTCAAGTAATTCAATAGTTTTTGGTGTTTTACTAACCAATAAATCTCTAAAATGAGAGGCTAAACCAGTTATGTAATGATGCCCATCAAACCCTTTTGATAAGGTATTGTTGAATTGTAGTAACAATTCAGGGATTTTATTTTCTAGAATTAAATCTGTACTGGTAAAATAGGTTTCATAATCAAGCACATTTAGGTTCTCGGTAACAGCTTGTCTAGTTAGGTTTTTTCCTGAAAAACTAACCACTCTATCAAAAATAGATAAGGCATCTCGCATAGCACCATCTGCCTTTTGTGCAATTATATGTAAAGCATCATCATCTGCAATAATATCTTGTTCATTAGCAATATGCTGTAAATAGGCTTTAGCGTCTTTAACTGTAATGCGTTTAAAATCAAATATTTGACAACGCGATAAAATAGTAGGTATTATTTTATGCTTTTCAGTAGTAGCTAAAATAAAGATGCAATGCTTTGGCGGTTCTTCTAACGTTTTTAAAAAAGCATTAAAAGCAGCCTGTGACAGCATGTGCACTTCATCAATAATATAAACTTTATATTTACCTACTTGAGGTGGTATTCTAACTTGGTCTGTTAAATTTCTTATATCATCTACCGAATTATTTGAGGCAGCATCTAGTTCAAAAATATTAAAAGCAAAATCTTCATCACCAGTTTCAGAACCATTGCTATTAATCATTTTTGCTAAAATTCTGGCACAAGTTGTTTTTCCTACGCCTCTAGGACCTGTAAATAATAAGGCTTGAGCTAAATGATTGTTTTTAATAGCGTTAAGAAGGGTATTTGTAATAGCTTGTTGCCCAACAACATCTTTAAAAGTTTGAGGTCTGTATTTACGAGCCGATACTACAAAATGTTCCATTAATATAACTTAGAAAAAACAAAGTTAAAAATTCCATTTAAAAATGGTAATTAAGAATCTATAATTTAATAGGAGTTATTAACAATTCTTATAAGGCATAAATCTCTATTATATTTTAAATAAAAATCTTTTGCTTCAATAGTGTTTTTCCCTTATTGTTTTTTAAAAATAACAATATCTTGATATTCTTGGGTTTTAATATTGCCTTTCCAAAACCCATCAATAATTTTTACAATACTAAGCTTTTCTTTGTTTAACATACTTTGTAAAGTGTCTTTGTGTATTGCTATATTTCCTGATTTGACTTTGTTATTCATCAATCTATATCCATTTTTTTTATTAGGAAAACTAAATCCTGATTTAGTGGCTATAAACGTTTCATCTTCGTCATTGTAAAGAAAAAAAGTAGAAAAAGCTAATCCGTTTTCTTTAAGAACTCTATTAATCTCACCAAAATAATTTTGAATTTCATCTAGTTGCATATGGGTGAAAACCGAAAATGAAAAGATTTTATCAAAGTATTCAGATTTATAAGGAAAAACAAAATTTTCAGCATTTAAATGTGCG
>JALRJA010000085.1 GCA_023255235.1 Flaviramulus sp. | reverse complement strand
AACGTTAAATTATCAGCAAGAATTTAGAAAAATTGCTATGGATTTATCTATGCTCAATAGCTATGAAGATTGGGTTACCTTATATCAAAAATTAATTTATTGGGAAATTCAATTAGAAGATATTGAAGATGCTAGTATGTTTGAAATTTTAGAATCTCAAAAAAATGAAGCCAACATTCAGTTTGGAAAATTTATAGAAAAAAACTATGCAGATTGGTTTAAACCAAATAGCGATGCTCCTATTATGTCGCACACACTTTTTAAAGAAAAAATAGTTCCAGAAATTAGCCAAAATCAACCCACTGTTTTAATTGTGATAGACAATTTGCGTTATGACCAGTGGAAAGTTTTTGAACCAGTAATTAATAATTACTTTAAAAAAGACAAAGAAGAAGCCTTTTTTAGCATTTTACCAACAGCTACGCAATATGCCCGAAACGCTATTTTCTCTGGCTTAATGCCTAGCGATATGGAAAATTTATTTCCACAATATTGGAAAAACGACGTAGATGATGGTGGTAAAAATTTACATGAAGCCGATTTTTTAGAAACTCAAATGAAACGATTAGGTTTAACACATGTAAATTATGAATATCATAAAATAACCAATCTAAAAACAGGAAAAAAATTAGTTGAGAATTTTAAAACACTAAAAAACAACGATTTAACTGTAATTGTTTATAATTTTGTTGACATGCTTTCCCACTCCAAAACCGAAATGGAAGTTGTAAAAGAATTGGCTTCAAACGATAAAGCCTATAGATCTTTAACTCTAAGCTGGTTTAAAAACTCACCACTTTTAGAAATGATTCAACAAGCACAACTAATGGGTTTTAAACTAATTTTAACCACAGATCATGGCACTATAAATGTTAAAAACCCATCTAAAGTTATAGGCGATAGAGATACCAGTTTAAATTTACGCTACAAAACAGGCAGAAGTTTAACTTATGATAACAAAGATGTGCTGGTTGCAAAAAATCCAAAAGACATACATTTGCCAAGCATTAACATGAGTAGCTCCTATATTTTTGCTAAAAGCGATTTGTTTTTTGCTTACCCAAATAATTATAACCATTATGTAGGCTACTATAAAAACACATATCAGCATGGAGGCGTATCATTAGAAGAAATGATAATACCGTTTGTAGTTTTCAACCCAAAATAAGCATGAATAACCAAAAATTGAAAATATCTTTTTTAGGTTTTCACAATTATAGATAGTAATATTGCTCAAAAAAAAAATTGGAGGTTTATTACAAATTAAAAGAGGTTGATTTGGTAGTAGCACAACTCATTGCTAATGTAAAAACCAAAACCTTGCTATTTTATGGAAATATGGGAGTTGGAAAAACTACCCTAATTAAAGCTATTGTTAAACATTTAGGTAGTAATGATAACGTAAGCAGTCCAACATTTTCTATAGTAAATGAATATAGTCTAGGAACAAGTAAAATATATCATTTTGATTTATATAGAGTTACCAACTTAGAAGAAGCCTATAATTTTGGAATAGAAGATTACTTAAACTCTAATTGTTGGAAACTAATAGAATGGCCAGAGTTACTAGAACCTATTATAGATAACTATGATCACATTTATATTGATATAGATAAAAACAACAATCGGGTTTTAAAATTGTAATTTGCTTTTTCAATTTAAAAATTGCTGTTATTTTATTTCCATAAAATGAGTTATATTAATAAAAACTAATTTATTTACAAGATTTGTTATTAAGATTTAAAATTTATTTGTAATTTGAATCATGTAAACTAACCAAACCATGACCAAACCACTGTCACCTTTCACAAAACAGCAGCTTTTACCACAGGAGGAAACCTTAGAAATTTTTAGAAAAAAAGGAACTTTATTTATAGGAATTCCTAAAGAAACAGCCTATCAAGAAAAACGGGTATGCCTAACACCTGATGCGGTTTATGCCTTGGTAAACAACGGGCACAAAGTTCTTTTAGAAGCTGGTGCTGGTGCTGGTGCTAATTTTAGCGATAAAGATTAT
>JALRJA010000451.1 GCA_023255235.1 Flaviramulus sp. | reverse complement strand
AACAAGACCTGGAATTGACGGTGCTTTTGGAGTAACCTATTTACGTGGTATAGATGGTAAACGCAAAAAACAACAAATAGGAAAAGGGCAGTGGAAACCTTTAAGCGATGCCAACGAAGTAGAACCACAAGACGGCTATGATGTTTACACAACAATAGATGTGAATATTCAAGATATTGCCCATCATGCACTTTTAGAGCAATTAGAAAAATATAAAGCAGATCACGGTTGTGTGGTAGTTATGGAAACTAAAACTGGTGAGATAAGAGCCATTTCAAACTTAGGTCGTAATGATAATGGTCATTATTATGAGCGTTTAAATTATGCTGTTGGTGAAAGCCATGAATCTGGTTCTACCTTTAAACTCATGGCATTGGCGGCTGGACTAGAAGACAAAGTAATAGATACAAGTGATGTTGTTGATACCCAAAAAGGAATTATTAGTTTTTACGGAAAAAAAGTACGCGATTCTAAAAATGGTGGCTACGGTAAAATTTCAATTTCAAAAGCGTTTGAGGTTTCTTCTAACACAGGAATTGTAACAGCTATTGATAAAGCTTACAAAAAACAACCCGAAAAATTTGTTGATAGGTTATACAAAATGAATCTTAATGAAGATTTAAAACTACCTATTATTGGAGAACCCAAACCCATTATCCCAGACCCAAGGGTTAAAAATGGTCGTTGGAGTGGTATTGCATTACAGTGGATGGCTTATGGCTATGGCGTTTCATTTACACCACTTCAAACATTAACTTTCTATAATGCAATTGCAAATAATGGGGTTATGGTAAAACCGCAATTTTTAAAAGAAGTAAAAGAATTTGACAGAGTGGTTAAACCGTTTCAAAAAGAAGTTATAAATAAACAAATAGGCTCTAAAGAAACCATTTCAAAGTTACAACAATTACTTAAAAATGTAGTTGAAAAAAATCATGGAACCGGACATGGTTTATATTCTAAAAACTTTTCAATGGCTGGAAAAACAGGCACCTGCCAAAAAGACTATAGAGACAAAGAAAAACTAAACTACATATCTTCTTTTGTAGGGTACTTCCCTGCTGAAAACCCAAAATATTCATGTATAGTAGTTATTCATGAACCCGATAAAAGTGTAGGCTATTACGGTGCAGATGTGTCTGGTCCTGTATTTAAAAAAGTGGCTCAAAAAATATTCATAAATACGCCAATTATAGATGAAATAGAAACGCTAAACATTAAAAAAGCTTCTGTTGAAAAAGAATATGAACGTTTTTATCAAACAGCTCAAAAATATAAAACCATTATGCCAGATTTAGTTGGTATTCCAGCTATGGACGCTGTTGTAATTTTAGAAAACATGCAAGTTGATGTCAAAGTAAAACTAAAAGGTAGTGGTGTTATAACATCGCAATCTGTAAATAAAAGTACCAAATTAAAAAATAATCAAACCATAGTATTAATCGCTTCATGAAAGCACTAAAAGACATATTATATAAAGTAACCATTAACGCTGTTGTAGGTAACACGAGTATTGGTATTAATACTATTGATTTTGATTCCAGAAAAATTAAAAATAACAGTTTATTTGTTGCTATAAAAGGAACTCTATCAGATGGGCATCAATTTATAGATAGTGCCATCAAAAATGGTGCAAACAGCATAGTTTGTGAAAAATTGCCAAAAAAATTAGTTGATAAAATCACTTATATTGAAGTAGATAATTCTAGCAAAGCATTAGCTATAATAGCATCAAACTATTATGATAATCCTTCAGAAAACTTAAAGCTCGTTGGGGTTACTGGTACCAACGGAAAAACCACAGTAGCCAGTTTGTTATATCAATTATTTAAAAAAGCAGGCTATAAAGTAGGATTGCTATCAACTGTTAAAATAATGATAGACAATAAAGTTTATAAAGCAACCCACACAACGCCCGACTCTTTAACCATAAATAGGTTTTTAAATGACATGAATGATGCAGGTGTTGAGTTTTGCTTTATGGAAGTAAGCTCACATGGTATTCATCAACACAGAACAGAAGGACTTTATTTTGAAGGTGGTATTTTTACAAATTTATCACATGACCACTTAGATTATCACAACACTTTTGCAGCATATAGAGATGTAAAAAAGACCTTCTTTGATAAACTTTCAAAAAAGGCTTTTGCTCTTGTAAATATAGACGACAAAAATGGTTTGGTCATGCTACAAAACACCAAAGCCAAAAAATACACATACGCTTTAAAAGCCTACGCCAACTATAAATCTCAAATTCTAGAAAATCAATTTGGGGGTTTATTACTAAAAATAAATGATAGCGAAGTTTGGACTCGTCTCATTGGAAATTTCAATGCCTATAACATATTAGCCATTTATGCTACCGCAGAATTATTAGGTCTTGAAAAAGTAGAAATTCTCCAATTAATAAGTGATTTAGAAAGTGTTAGCGGGCGTTTTCAGTATGTGGTTACAGATAAAAAAATAACTGCTATTGTTGATTATGCACATACACCTGATGCTCTTAAAAATGTATTGGAAACCATTAATAATATTCGCACTAAAAACGAAGAATTAATTACTGTAGTTGGATGCGGCGGTAATAGAGACAAAACCAAACGCCCTAAAATGGGGCATATTGCTTCTGCTTTGAGTACAAAAGTCATTTTTACTAGTGATAACCCTAGAAATGAAGAACCCGAAGCCATCTTAAACGATATAGAAAAAGGCGTAGAACCTCAAAATTTTAAAAAAACACTAACTATAACAGATAGAAAACAGGCTATTAAAACAGCTTGCCAAATGGCACAACCAAATGATATTGTTCTCATTGCAGGAAAAGGGCATGAAACTTATCAGGAAATAAAAGGAGAACGATTTGAATTTGATGATTTTAAAATAGCTAAAAAAATTTTAAAACAACTTCAGAAATAACAAAACAGAAGGTTTTAATATAATTTTTTATGAAAAATAGTAACATACTTGAAATAAAAACAACAGCGATAAAACAACACTAACAATGCTTTACTACCTATTTGAATATTTAGAAAATCAGTTTCAATTTCCTGGAGCCTCACTCTTTGGGTTTATAACCTTTAGAGCTGCTTTTGCCATGATTTTGTCGTTGCTAATTTCTACTATTTACGGAAAACGAATAATTCGTTTTTTAGCTAAAAAACAAATGGGAGAAACCATTAGAGATTTAGGGCTAGAAGGGCAACAAGAAAAAGCAGGAACGCCAACCATGGGCGGAATTATTATCATTTTAGCAACTCTAATTCCAGTATTTCTTTTAGCTCAATTAGAAAACATATACATAATACTTTTAATAGTTACAACCCTTTGGATGGGTACTATTGGTTTTATAGACGATTATTTAAAAAAGTTTAAAAATGATAAAGAAGGCTTAAAAGGGCGTTTTAAAATTTTAGGACAAATTGGATTAGGACTAATTGTTGGTCTTACCTTATTTTTTCATAAAGATGTTACCATAAAAGAAAAGCTTCCGGTAGAACAACAACAAGTTTTACTAGCAGAAAACCCAAATATATTACCATCAAAACTTTTTAAAGTTGCAGAAAAATCAACCAAAACAACAATTCCTTTTGTAAAAGATAATGAGTTTGATTATGCCAGTTTAATCACCTGGATTAGTCCGGACTTAAAAAAATATGCCTGGCTAATTTTTATCATAATAGCCATTTTTATTATTACAGCGGTTTCAAATGGGGCAAATTTAACAGATGGAATAGATGGTCTAGCCGCAGGCACATCGGCAATAATAGTGCTCACGTTAGGTATTTTCACTTTCGTTTCAGGGCGTATAGATTTTTCAGATTACCTCAATATTATGTACATACCCAGTATAGGTGAAATCACCGTCTATATAGCCGCTTTTGTTGGTGCACTTATTGGGTTTTTATGGTACAACGCTTATCCGGCTCAAGTATTTATGGGTGATACCGGAAGCTTAACCATTGGTGGTATTATAGCTGTTATTGCCATTGCTGTTCGTAAAGAGTGGTTAATACCTGTATTGTGTGGCATTTTTTTAGCCGAAAACCTATCTGTGGTTATGCAAGTGAGTTGGTTTAAATACACCAAGAAAAAGCTAGGTGAAGGGAGAAGAATTTTCAAGATGTCTCCTTTACATCATCACTATCAAAAGTTAGGATATCATGAAAGTAAAATTGTAACTCGTTTTTGGATTATTGGCATTTTACTAGCAATACTATCTATTGTTACCCTAAAAATTAGATAGATGAATAGGTTAGTGATTTTAGGAGCAGGAGAAAGTGGTGTTGGTACAGCACTTTTAGCAAAAAAAAAAGGATATGATGTTTTTGTTTCAGACAAAGCAAAAATAAAGCAAAAATATAAAGACGTTCTTATACATAATGAGATTGAATGGGAAGATGAAAAGCATTCAGAAGACAAAATTCTAAATGCCAATTTGGTAATGAAAAGTCCTGGTATTCCAGATAAAGTGCCATTGGTAAAGCAAATTCGCAAGCTAGGAATTCCAGTAATTTCAGAAATTGAGTTTGCTTTCAAATTTACAAAAGCACCTATTATTGGAATAACAGGAAGCAACGGTAAAACCACAAC
>JALRJA010000379.1 GCA_023255235.1 Flaviramulus sp. | reverse complement strand
GATCTACCTATTCAAAGTTTTTACCAGATACAGAAGATACAACTTCTTATTTTAGTTTTTATGATGTAGCCGAAAAAATAGGTATTGTTATTGGCATGGTTATTTTTGCTTTTATAGATCAAATTACCGGAAGTATTAGAAATGGTATTTTGTTTTTAGTTACATTTTTTTTAGTAGGAATTATTTTGCTGTTTAGAGTACCAAAATTAGAAACATAAAAAAAGCAAGGTAACATACCTTGCTTATACGAAATTAGTTTAGAAAAGTTTAGGATTCTGTTGGTTTTTCGGCTTTTTCAATAGATATGCACAACTCATCGGTTTTCTTGTCTAAATCAATTGTAATACTATCGCCTTCTTGTAAATTTGAAGCTACAATTTCTTCAGCTAAAGCATCTTCAATATATTTTTGAATAGCACGCTTTAAGGGTCTAGCACCATATTGTTTATCAAATCCTTTTTCAGCTATAAAATCTATTGCTTTTTTAGAAAGTGATAAGTTGTAACCCAAATCTTTGATTCTAAGGAGTAGTTTTTGTAGTTCAATACCTATAATTTTATTGATATCTTCTTGTTCTAATGGGTTAAATACAATTACATCATCAATTCTATTTAAAAATTCGGGAGCAAACGATTTTTTTAATGCGTTTTCAATAACACTTCTAGCATTAGCATCTTCTTGAGCTTTTTGCGAAGCGGTACCAAAGCCTATGCCTGTACCAAAATCTTTTAGTTTGCGAGCACCAATATTTGATGTCATTATAATAATGGTATTTCTAAAGTCTATTTTTCTACCTAAGCTATCTGTTAAATAGCCATCATCAAGTACTTGTAGTAGCATATTAAAAACATCTGGATGGGCTTTTTCAATTTCATCTAAAAGAATAACCGCATAGGGTTTGCGTCTTATTTTCTCGGTTAATTGCCCCCCTTCTTCATAACCAACATATCCTGGAGGTGCACCAATTAATCTAGAAATGGCAAATTTTTCCATGTATTCACTCATATCTATGCGAACCAGCGAATCTTCACTATCAAATAATTCTCTTGATAATACTTTTGCTAATTGTGTTTTACCAACGCCTGTTTGTCCTAAAAATATAAATGACCCAATGGGTTTATTGGGTTCTTTTAAACCAGCTCGATTTCGTTGTATGGCTTTAACCACTTTGCTAACAGCTTCGTTTTGACCAATTACCTTGCCTTTTATTAGGTCTGGTAATTTGGCTAGTTTGTTTATTTCGGTTTGAGCAATTCTGTTTACAGGAATACCGGTTATCATAGAAACCACATCGGCTACATTGTCTTCAGTAACAATTTCACGGTGCTGTTTGGTTTCGTCTTCCCATTTTTCTTGTGCTATTGCTAATTCTTTTTCTATGCGTTTTTCATCATCTCTAAGTTTTGCAGCCTCTTCATATTTTTGCTTTCTTACAACGGCATTTTTTGTTTCTTTAATGTCTTCAAGTTGTTTTTCAAGGTCTAATATTTGTTTAGGCACTTCAATGTTGGTAATGTGAACACGAGAACCTGCTTCATCTAACGCATCAATGGCTTTGTCTGGTAAAAAGCGTTCTGTCATGTACCTATTGGTTAGTTTCACACAAGCTTCAATAGCTTCTGGTGTATAATCAACATTGTGATGATCTTCATATTTACCTTTAATATTGTTTAAAATGTCTATAGTTTCTTCAACAGAAGTTGGTTCTACAGTAACCTTTTGGAAACGACGTTCTAAGGCTCCATCTTTTTCAATATATTGTCTGTATTCATCTAAAGTTGTTGCACCAATACATTGAATTTCGCCTCGTGCTAAAGCTGGTTTAAACATATTTGAGGCATCTAAACTTCCTGTTGCACCACCTGCACCAACAATGGTGTGAATTTCATCAATAAAAAGAATAACATCATCATTTTTTTCAAGCTCATTCATTACGGCTTTCATACGTTCTTCAAACTGACCGCGGTATTTTGTTCCGGCAACTAAACTGGCTAAATCTAAAGTTACTACGCGTTTGTTGAATAATATGCGCGACACCTTTTTTTGGATAATTCG
>JALRJA010000362.1 GCA_023255235.1 Flaviramulus sp. | reverse complement strand
ATCGCTTATTTCAAAATGTGATAATCGGTCTGGATATTCTTCTTTTACAGGTTTTAATATTACTTCAAAATTTAATTCTAAACTTTTAAAAAAGGCTTGCCTTCTAGGAGAAGCAGAAGCTAAAATTATGGTGTGATTTTTTAGTTTTTCGCTAAGCATTTTTAAAATTAAAATTCTTGTTTAATATACTATACTCATTTTAAATAGGCATTTTTTTGATAAATAAGATTGCCTATTTATTAGTATTTAGCATCAAAGTTACGATTCCATTTACCCTGTACTTTAAGGACTTGTTCTATAACATCGCGAACAGCACCTTTACCACCTTTTTTATGTGAAATATATTTTGAAATATGTTTAATTTCTGGAACAGCATCTTGTGGGCAACATGGTAATCCTACTATTTTCATAACAGGATAATCAGGAATATCATCACCCATAAATAATACGTTATTGGGTTTAATAACCTTTTTGTTTAAGTAATTATGTAACGTCTCAATTTTGTCGTAAACGCCTAAATAAACGTCTGAAACCCCTAAACCCGATAAGCGTAAACGCACACCTTCGTTAGAACCTCCCGAAATAATACAAACATTATAGCCTTCATTTATGGCTGTTCGTATGGCATAACCATCTTTAGTATTCATAATTCTAAGAAGCTCTCCGGTTGTGGTAATTGCTACAGAGCCATTTGTTAATACGCCATCAACATCAAAAATAAATGTGGTAATATGCTCTAAATATTCTTTATAATTTTTTTCTTCCATGTGTTTGCTGAATTGATTTTGTCAAGAGATTATAAATATCTTTATGGTGTTGGTTTTTTAAAATTTTTAAATGTTTGTTAATAGTTTTTTTGTCAAGGCGTTTTGCCGGACCTGTTTGTGCCATATAAGGAGAAACATGTTCAATTTTCTTTGCCGTTTCTAAAATAAGGGGTTTAAGCAAATCAAATTCTGCACCTTCACTTTCTGTAATTTCATGCCCAATTCTATACAATTGATTGGTGAAATTATTCACAAAAACGGCAGCCAAGTGTAACACTTTACGTTGGTCACTATTTACTTTTTTAACAGTGTTGCTAATGCTTAAAGCTAAGTTTTTTAAAATAGGATAGCTTGTTTTGTCTAAGGTTTCTATACAAATAGGTGTGTTATAAAAATCTATTTCTGCATCCTTACTAAATGTTTGTAAAGGATATAAAACCCCGCGTTTATGCTTTTTGTCAAGTTGGTTAATAGTAACGCTTCCCGATGTGTGAACAACCAACTTATTTTCAAAAGGAAGTTGGGTTGACAGTTTTGCTATGGCATCATCGCTAACGGCAATAATGTAAACATCGGCTTCTTTTAAGTGGTTTAAACTA
>JALRJA010000305.1 GCA_023255235.1 Flaviramulus sp. | reverse complement strand
AAACACGGGTTGCATCACTTTTATAATCAGGTGTTTCAAACAACAAATACCCAAAAAGATAAAAACCCAATAGCTATTTTAGAAATAGGTTTTGGCACTGGCTTAAATGCCTACATAACGCTACTTGAAACCAAAAAGTTAAACCTTGCTGTTAGTTATTTTGGTGTTGAAGGCTTTCCTATTTTAAAAGATGAAATGCACCAGTTAAACTTTTCAAAAGTACTTAAAACTACTCAAGATGATTCTATATTTGATAAACTACATCAGGTTTCATGGAATGAGAAACATCATATTACTAGTTGTTTTTCGTTAATAAAACAGCAAAAAATGTTTCATGAAATTAATGATAAAAATGCCTATAATATTATTTATTTTGATGCTTTTGGTGCCAGAGTTCAACCAGAGTTATGGACAGAGGTTATATTTAAAAAAATGTTTGAAGCACTTAAACCCAGAGGTGTTTTGGTTACTTATTCGGCAAAAGGCAGTGTAAAACGTGCTATGCAGGCTGTAGGTTTTACTGTTGAAAAACTGCCAGGTCCTCCCGGAAAAAGAGAAATGCTTAGAGCAACTAAATAGCTTAAAAGGTATTAAATAACAGTTGTTTTTATTCTTTATGTTAAACCTTGTTTAAAGTGTAGTAATATAGCGTAATGATTTTGTAACTTTGCAAAAAAAAATGCACGTTTTAATAACTGGAGCCACAGGATTAATTGGGAAAGAAATTGTAAGTCTTTGCCTTGAAAAAGGAATGCGTGTAAACTACCTAACAACTAGCAGAGCTAAAATTATTGACAACAAAAATTATAAAGGATTTTACTGGAATCCTAATACCCAAGAAATAGACAACGCGTGTTTTGAACATGTTGATGCCATTATTCATTTAGTTGGTGCAAGCGTTTCTAAACGTTGGACTACTGCTCACAAAAAAGAAATGTTAAGCAGCAGAATACAAACCACACAACTACTATTAAATAGTTTAAAAACAGAAAAACACACCATAAAACAAATTGTTTCGGCTAGTGCTATAGGTATTTATCCAAATTCTGTAATTAATTTTTACACCGAAGATTTTAAAATAAAAACACCGTCTTCGTTTTTAGCTCAGGTTGTGAATGAATGGGAAACTGCAGTTGATGAGTTTTCTAAATTAAACATAGTGGTTTCAAAAATTAGAATAGGATTAGTATTATCAAAAAAAGGAGGCGTTTTACAAAAAATAACCAAACCAATAAAGTTGGGTTTTGGTGCTGCTTTTGGTAAAGGTACGCATTGGCAATCATGGATTCATGTAACTGATTTGGCAACTATATTTTTATATGTTTTAAAACACAATTTAAGTGGTGTTTATAACGGTGTTTCACCAAATCCTATTACCAATCAAGACTTAACTAAAGCTATTGCAACGGTTTTAAAAAAGCCATTAGTTTTACCTAACATACCTAAGTTTTTAATGGCATTAATTTTAGGAGAAATGCATGTTTTACTATTTGATAGTCAACGGGTGAGTAGCAAAAAAATAGAAAACAAAGGGTATTCTTTTAAATACAACCATTTAGAGCCAGCTTTAAAAGACTTGCTATAGACTGTTTTTGAAATAAAACGTTAACCGTTTAAACACGTTATAAACCTTTTCTGTATTATTTTTTAATAATACGCACGTTCATTTCTTCTACTTTTTTATCAGATAAAATAGAAGGAGCTCCAAATAATAAATCGTCACTGGTGCCTGTTTTAGGGAATGCCATAACGTCTCTTATAGAAGATTTTTTTTCTAAAATCATCATCAATCTATCAATACCCCAAGCAATACCACCATGAGGCGGTGCACCATAATGAAAAGAATTGTATATAGTACCAACACTTTTTAACATATCTTCTTTATTATAGCCCATGTTTTTATATGTAGCTTCCAAAATTTCTGGTTTGTGAGCACGTATAGAACCACCACCAATTTCATAACCATTTAAAATTAAATCATATTGCTGAGCAATAATAGAACCTATTTCGTGGTCTTTACCATTCATATGTTTTTCTATATCATAAACTGCTGGCATTGAGAACGGGTTGTGGGTAAATGTCCAGTTACCGTCTTCGGTTTTTTCAAACATAGGGAAATCTACAACCCAAGCGGGTCTTAATTCTTTAGGGTTAATTAAATGTAACATACTGCCTAATTCTTGACGAACAGCATCAAGTGCTTTATTGGCTGTGACGTAGTTGGCAGCAGAGAAGAACACAATATCTCCAACTTGAGCTTTGGTTGCGTTAATAATGCCTTTAGCTATTTCTTCACCTAAAAATTTAATTATAGGTGATTGCAAATCATGTTCATTTACAATAATATAAGCTAAACCACCCAAACCATGCTGTTGTGCAATAGATGTTAGTTTTTCAATTTGTCCTTTAGACAACCGTTTTTTTCCTTGTTCTTTGGCAGATACTTTAATACACTTTACAATACCACCTTGTTCAATAGGTTTGCTAAATACTTGAAAAGAGGTTTCTTTTACAATATGAGTAATGTCTTGAAGTTGTAAACCAAAACGTAAATCGGGTCTGTCACAACCATATTTATCCATGGCTTCTTTATAGGTAATAACTTCAAATGGGTGTAGTAACCACTTATTGCCATAAATTTGTGTAACTATTTCATTAAACAAGTTGGT
>JALRJA010000272.1 GCA_023255235.1 Flaviramulus sp. | reverse complement strand
AATGGTAGTAAACCCGCTATAAACTATTCTCTAAATTTAGGTGCCGAATATAAAAATTTCGCCTTGTCAATCTTATTAACAGGAGCAGCAGGGTATGACATTTATTTAGAAGGTGAAGCACAGAGTCCTTTACGCAACGGTTTTAATGGATATGATTATTTATTAGATTATTGGACACCAACAAATACAACGGCAGCATTTCCTAGAATAACAGACGGTGGCTTTAATGATAATAACTACAGGTTTTCAGATTTTTGGTTAAGAAATGGAAAGCATATTCGTTTTAAAAATATTAACCTAAGCTATACATTTCCTAAACCTAAAGACAATGCCACGTTTGATGAAATAAAACTATTCTGTACAGGATATAATTTATTTGTCATAAAAGATTTTGACGAAGATTTTGATCCGCAATTAGGCTCTGGTCTTGGGTGGTATTATCCACAAACTAAATCTATAACTTTTGGTATTAATGTATCACTATAAAAAAAAATAATGAAACAAATAAAATTAATTTTAGCAACACTAATGATTACTTTTATAGTATCATGTAGTGATGATTTCTTAAACGAGCCACCATTAGACAGAATTACCGAAAATGATGTGTGGAGCGATAAAAACTTAATGGATGCCTATCTATTTAAAATTTATGATAGAATGCCATGGGACTATTTAGAAGATTTTTGGGGAGTTGGAGGCTCTCACCGTGATGCACTTTCTGATTTAGCACGAGGCACCTATTCCTGGACTAATCTTCACAACACGTTTAGACCAGGAAACTGGGGAACCTCAAACAATACTTGGCCTATAGATTGGTGGGGTTATGATATTTTATGGAAAATTAATTATTCTATTGAAAATATAGAACAAACATCTACTAGTGTTTTAACATCAGAAGAACGCAATCATCGCTTAGGAGAACTACTTTTTTTAAGAGCCTATTGCTATTTTGCCTTAGTAAAGCGTTATGGTGGTGTGCCAATTATACTTGAAGCTCAAGATCCTAAAATAACACCAGAAGAAGAGTTATTCCCAACAAGAAACACAGAAAAAGAAGTTTATGACCAAGTTCTTGCCGATACCCAAGCGGCTTTTAGCTTATTGCCAAACCGTTGGGATACACAAAGAGGAAGAGCTGCAAAATGGGCAGCAAAAGCACTAGAATCTAGAGCAGCATTATATGCAGCTAGCATTGCAAAATACGGAACACTACAGTTGGACGGATTAGTGGGAATTCCAGCTTCAAATGCAGATGAGTATTATCAAACAGCATTGGCAGCTTCACAAAAAATAATTAATGAATCTGGTTATGTATTGTTTAATAAATACCCAAACCCTAGTGATAACTACGCCAATTTATTTCTTGATGAAACTGACGATGAAACCATTTTTATGAAAATTTGGATTCCTTTTGAAAAAGGCCATTCTTATGATTTGCATAATGTACCGTATAGCTACAGAGTAGATTGGAGTGGTAGCATGTCACCCACAAAACAACTTTTAGATAGTTATGAAATGCTAGATACTGGGCTATTACCAAATGAATCAGGTTCAGGTTACGATGAAAATAATCCTTTCGAAAATAGAGACCCTCGTATGAAAGGTACATTACTAACCAATAACGATATATTTCAAGGATTACCTGTTGAGTTATGGTATGGCACAGAAACCAATGGGGATATTGATACAAATCGTGGTACAGGAGTAGGTAAAGATGGTTTAGGTATTCACCCAGATGCAACAAAAACAGGCTTTTATATTAGAAAACATTTAGAAAAAGCAAGTGCTCCACTTTTTACAAAAGAATACTATTCAGGAACAGATTGTATCATATTCAGACTTGGTGAAATGTATCTAAATGCAGCAGAAGCAGCCATAGAACTCAATATGGAAGGAACAGCCAGAGATTATATTGAGCCTATTAGAACCAGAGCTGGTTTACAACAAAACCTTCGTTTAGAATCATATTCAGGAATGGAGTTAAGAGACAGAATACGTAACGAGCGAAAGTTAGAAATGGCTTTTGAAGACCACCGCTATTGGGATGTTAAAAGATGGCGCATAGCTACTGATGCACTCAGTATTCAGGTAGAAGGTTTAAGAATACTTAGGCATATAGATAGCTTTGGAAATGAAACATTTACCTATGAAACTTTTGATGCCGAAGCTGCAAAAATGAACTTTTTTGAACGTCATTACTACTTACCTATTGGCCAAAGTAGAATTAATAATAACAACAAACTAATAGAAAACCCAGGATATAACTAGGGAGTAACATTTAAAACAAGCATTATGAAATGAGTCATAACAATTCATTAATATCAACCGAAATGTTTTGGCGAATTACATCTGACAACTTAAAAAAATAAACAGATGAAAACAATACAATTTTTAAACAGGTTTTTAATATTAGGAATTATTTTAATTTCTTCAGCCTGTAATAATGATGATGATTTTGTAGCTGAGATTCCAACAAGCGAAGACGCCACATTTTCATTTACTTTTGATCAAGAGAATCCAAACAGAGTGTTATTTACAGCTTCTCCAGAAAAGAAAATATGGTATTCACATTGGGATTTTGGCGATAATTCTTCAACAGAAGGACTAGAAGCAAGTAAAGTATATTTAAGAAAAGGAGATTATGATGTAAGATTTAAAATATTTACTCAAGGAGGCTCAGCAGAATCAGTACAAACTATTGTTATAAATGACGATTTTAAAGGACCTAACATCTTACTAAATGGAGAATTTAGCGGGTCTGACCCTTGGGTGGTTTTACCATTATCAGATGGCGTAGAAGTTTCTTTTGATCAAAATAATGCCAAATGGACTGGTGGCAACTGGGGGCAAGTTGGAATCTATCAACCAGTTCATGTTGAGGCAAATGTTCCATATCAAATTGATATGGAAATCTCAAGTGATGGATTGACTGATTCTTGGTTTGAAGTATATATAGGTGCAGCAATTCCAGTACCTAGTCAAGATTATAATGATGGCGGCATACGAATGGGATTAAATACATGGACAGGTTGCGGCAACCAACCTTTTAATGGATTACTTACAGAAATTAGCTGTATTGGAGAAGGTAATGGATTGGTTGAATTTGATACCACAGGAACAGTTTATTTTGTAATAAGAGGAGGCGGTGCAAATTATGGCACAGGTCTTTCCATAGACAATGTTTCTATAAGCCCTTTAGAGCCCGGAGTAGTTGTTACACCTCCAAAATTTCCGCCTATTGCAAGTTTCACAGTAGCTAAATCAAATCTTCAAGCTACTTTCACAAATACATCAAACTTTGGAGAATCTTATTTATGGGATTTTGGTGATGGTGTAGGCACTTCTACTGAAGAAAACCCAACCTATACCTATGCCGAAGAAGGAACATACACAGTTAAATTGACTGCTACAAACAATGATGGTTCTGATGAATTTTTAAAAGACATCATATTTGGAAATTCAAATAACCTTATTGCAAATGGAACCTTTAGTGATGCTAGTGGTTGGAGCATTCTCAATCAATATGAAGCAGCCAACACAAACGGCTCGGTAACAATTGCAAATGGTGTAGCTACTTTTAATGAAACTACAAATACAGATTGGAAACACATGGCCATTTATACTGCTGTAGAGTTGGAAACTGGAACATATCAGTTTGATATGGATATGACCTATAACAACATCAATGATGTTTGGGGAGAAGTCTATATTGGAACATCACAGCCTGTTG
>JALRJA010000143.1 GCA_023255235.1 Flaviramulus sp. | reverse complement strand
CCTACTTCTCATTAAACAGAAGGTATTATCTAGAAACGGATGAAAAGGTTAAAGGAACTATTGAAGAGGCTATAGAAGCAGGTGAAAAAATGCTTGCTGAAGCATAATATTAATTTAGAATTGCGAATTCAGAATTATGAATGGCTAATCCTATTTTTTAATTCCTAATTCCTAATTTATAATTCATCATTAGAGTATGTATTTAGAAATTGTATCACCAGAAGCAACGTTATTTAGTGGTGAAGTAACTAGTGTTGCTGTGCCGGGAGTAAATGGGGAGTTTGAGATACTAAATAATCATGCACCTATTGTATCTTTATTGAAAGAAGGTTTTGTAAAGATTTCTGGCAATATTGAGTTAGACCAAACGGTTGAAGATAAGTTTACTAAAGCAGACAAGAATACTACCTTATTAAAGATAAACTCTGGAACTATAGAAATGAAAGATAATAAAGTTATTGTTTTAGCTGATTAACTTTGTTTTTGCTATAGTTTTTTAATGACATTGGTAACAATTCCCCAAATAATAAATTGGTTTTCTTCGGTTATTTTTATGGGTTTGTAGTTGGCATTTTCTGGTTGTAACCATACGCCATCTTTTTCTACACGTAACCGTTTTACGGTAAACTCGCCATCTAAAAAGCAAACAGCAATTTTATTGTGTTCTGGTTCTAAGCTTCTGTCTATTACCAATAAATCATTGTCGTTAAGTCCTGCTCCAATCATGCTTTGCCCACTCACTCGTGCATAAAATGTTGCTAATTTGTTTTTAACGAGCATATCGTCTAGTGATAATCGCTCTTGTTTAAAATCATCTGCTGGAGAAGGGAATCCTGCTGATATTCCTGTGTTGTAAAAGGGTGCACCAGGGTTTTGTGTAAATTCTGGGGTATAAAAGGTTAGTGTGTTGGGTTTTGGTAGTATCATTTTAGTTTGTTTTTTGCGTTAGGGATTGTAGTGAAAATCCTTTTGCTTTTGCAAAAGATTGTAACGTAAAGCCCGACCACATGCTTTTAAGCTTGTGGGAACGCCCAAATTAACATTTTATTTTTATTATATGGTTAATATTTGTGGTATATTGGGGTGATAGCCTTTCTTGACGCATTTTCCAGGTGCGTTTTAAATCTTGATTGCCTAATTTTATTTTGTAATCTTTATATTTTTTGTTTAGCTCGTCTATGGTGAGCATGAGCGGTTTGTGTTTTGGGTTTTCGTGTTCAAATATGTTTAATTGGTAATTATTGTTTGGCACTAAACCCATTAGAATAACTCCAGCTCGTTTGTATGCAATGCCTTCTTTGTAAATGTTGGTAACGGCTTGTACGGCTTTTTTGCTAATAGTTAAGGTGGAGTTTGTTGGGTAGGGTAAACTAATTAGTTTGCTTGCTCTGTGTTGTTCTAAGTTTTGTTTGTGTTTATCGCTACTTAACATAACATATATTTGATGGCAACTGGAGCCTTGTTTGCGTAGTTTTTCGGCACAGTTTGTGGCAAAAGTAGAGATGCGTTCTTTAATGTTGTTGATGTCTGAATAGGTGCTTTCAAAACTGCGTGTGGTAGCGATTGCTTGTTTGTTTTTGGGGTTGTCTAATAGTATTTTTGAGCTGCCTTCTAAGTCTTTTTTTAATTTCCATTCTGTAATTGAAAAGGTTTTGTGTACCCAATCATCTGAGAGTTGTGTGAAATGAAATGCTGTTTTACAGCCATTGGCTTTTAGTTTTTTTTGTAAGGCACGACCTATTCCCCAAACGTCTTCAATTTTTGTCCATTTTAATGCTTTTATGCGTTTTTCTTCGGAGTCTATAACATAGACGCCTTGGGTTTGGTTTGGGAATTTTCGTGCTATTTTGTTGGCTACTTTACTTAATGCTTTGGTTGGTGCTATGCCTACGCAGGTTGGTATGCCTGTCCATTTTAAAATGCGTTTTTTTATTTGATTTCCGTAGTGATTAAAATCATAATTTTTGAATCCTTTAAATTGCATAAAGGCTTCGTCTATACTATATACTTCAACATGGGGCGTAAATTGTTCTAAAATGCTCATTACTCTGCTGCTCATATCGCCATATAATGGGTAGTTTGATGATAGCACTTGAATATTATTGGTTTTACAAAATGCTTCCCATTTAAAAATTGGTGCACCCATTGGTAATCCAATAGCTTTGGCTTCATCGCTACGTGATATAACACAGCCATCGTTATTGCTTAAAATAGCAATGGGTTTGTGGCATAAATTGGGGTTAAAAACACGCTCGCAAGAGGCATAAAAGTTATTACAGTCAACTAAAGCATACATGGCAGTAAAGATATATGAAACACTTGAAAAACAGTAATGCTATTATACAAATTATTGTTTTTTATTTTTATAAAAGTGCTTGCTTTTAAATGCCCGTTTTGTAGGTATAAAATTAACAAAACTAAGCTTTATAGTGTTTATGTTTTTAAGGATACAGCATGGTAAGCTTCTTGTAACTTTTTAATTACAATCTCTATTTCGGCTTCGTTTAAATGCCCATAGCCAAAACGAATAGCACAGGTGTTTCGGTCTTGATAAAGGATGGTTTTAGGAAGAAACAAATTGTTTTTTTGTGTTTGTTCTGCCAATTTAATTAATGAAATTTTTGGTTCAAACTCCAACCATATTGCTAAACCACCTGAAGGAATATTCCATTTTATTTTTTTGTAAAAATGAGTTGTTAAAAGCTTGCATAAGTAGTCGCGTCGTTGCTTATAGACTACCATGTTTTTTTTTATTAAGCGAGATACTTCGCCTTCATTAATTAACTCAGAAAGCATTTGCTCTTGAATTACATCGCCTTGTTTGTCTATTAATTGTCTGTAATTTTTTGCTTCTGAAATAAAGTTTTTTGGAGCTACCACAAAACCTGTTTGGAAACTTGGAAATAGCGATTGCCCTAATTTGCCTAAATAAATAACCATACCGTTTGCATCTGCACCTGCCATAGGTAACATAGCAGAACCTTCAAACTGAAAATCATAGTCGTAATCATCTTCAATAATGGCAAATTGATAGTCTTTTGCTAATTCTAATAATTTTAAACGCCGTTCTGCATGCAGTGTTTGGGTTGTTGGATAGTGCCTGTTTGAACACACATATACACAACGAATAGCATGCTTTACAAAATGCTTTCTTATATAATCAATATCTAAACCGCCATTGTTTACCGGAATTGTTTTAATAGTAGCACCGGCTTCTTGAAAAATCATGTTTGAAGCATAATTGCTTAAATGCCCAACAAGCACAATATCGTTTTGTTTTATTAAAAGTTGCGAAACAATATATAAGCTCATTTCTGTGCTTCGGGTGCTTATTAAATTATGCGGTTTTATATGAAACCCTCTTGTAGCATTTAAATAATTACAAAGCTGCGTTTCAAAAATAGAATACGATAATTTAGTTGTTTGATTCCATTTTGAGATTACCGATTTTCGTTTCATGGCAGCACTATACCACCTAGCAAACTGATGTGTTGGGTGTAAGCGTAAATCTGGAGTGCCACCGTTAATACTATATGTTGCCGTTGTTTCTTGAAAAGTAGAAGCTAAGTGAAATGACGACTGAAAAGGAAATCCTGTGGTTTTAGAATAGTCATATACTTGGTCTATTTTATGTGCAATGGCTTTAATAGATACTGTTGTTTGCTCAGGAACTAAAATAAAAGTGCCTTTGTTGGGAATAATTTCTACCCACCCTTGAGAGGCTAACTCATCATAAACGGCTACAACGGTATTTCTGTGAATGTGTAGTAGTTTGCCCAAAACACGCGTTCCTGGTAATTTGGTGCCTTTAGATAAATACCCACGTTGAATAGCGTTGATAATTTGTTGTGCAATTTGAATATAAATAGCCTTTAAGCTTGATTTTTCAAATGAAATTACGTGTTTTAAAAGACTATTAACCGGACTATTCATTGTTTTAAAACTGGACTAGTTTAATCGTCCGGAAAGTTACGATTTTTGTATGGTTATTAAAATAATAAATAAATGAAAACCGTATATGCTTTATTAGTAGCTACAATAGTGTATAGCTTAACAGGAAATGCTCAAGAAAGAACCGTAAAAATAGATTCTTTACAAGAGGTTATTGTAACTTCAACAAGAATAGATATTCCTTTTAAAGAAAACTCAAGGACTATTACTATTATTTCTTCAGAAGATATAAAACAAAGTGCCACCAATAATCTAGCAGATTTATTACAGCAAGTAGCAGGCGTAGATATTAGGCGTCGTGGTACAGGCGGAAGTCAAAGTGATTTATACATAAGAGGAGGGAGTTTTGATCAAACACTGTTACTTATTGATGGCATAAAAATGGATGATGCCCAAACAGGACACCATACCATGAATGCCGCCTTACCTATTGAAGTTATTGAGCGTATAGAAATTATAAAAGGACCTGCCGCTCGTATATTTGGGCAAAATGCGTTTACTGGTGCTATTAATATTGTAACCAAAAATGATGTAAACAATACGGTTTCTGCAAATATAGAAACAGGATCTTTTGGTCAGTTAAACGGTTCTGTAACTGTTGGTACAGATTTAGAAAATTCGTCGCATATTATTCATTTGGGTAAATTAAGTTCTGCCGGATATAGAAACAATACAGATTATGAGAATTCAAACTATTTTATTAAAAGCATTTTTAATAAAAACACACAACCCATTGAATTAATAGCCACGTTTTTTGATAAAAAATTTGGAGCAGAAAACTTTTATACTACAAACCCTACTTTTAATGAATATGAAGAAACACAAAATAGCTTATTGGGATTGAGCACAGAATTTAATAATGAAAAATTAAAAATAAAACCACGTGTTTACTGGAAACGTAATCAGGATATGTTTTTACTACGGCGTTACAACCCTAGTTTTTATAGAAACTTTCATATTACAGATAAAATGGGTGCAGAGGTAAACGCATCATACACATCAAAAATAGGGATAACTGGTTTTGGGGTTGATGTGTCGAAAATTTATATAAGAAGTAATAATTTAGGAAACAGAAACCGTTTTATGACAAACGTGTTTTTAGAGCATAAATTTAAATTACTAAATGAAACGTTGGATGTAACACCTGGTGTTGCTGTAACATATTTTTCTGATTTTAAATTGCATGCCTTTCCTGGAATAGACCTTGGTTATAGATTGACTGATAGGTTTAAACTATACGGAAACTTAGGTTACACCTACCGAATTCCTACTTATACCGATTTGTTTTATAGCGATCCTGCTACTGTTGGAAACAGTAATTTAGAACCCGAGGAAGCTTTATCTGGTGAATTGGGAGGAAAGTATGTGTCTGAAAAATTTATAGGATCGGTTGCGTTTTTCTATAGAGATGCCAGCAAATTAATTGACTATGTAAAAGATGTTGAAACAGACCCGTTTATGGCAACAAATTTGAGAGATTTATACACCAAAGGGTTTGAGCTAAATGCTAATTATAATTTTAAAGTCTCTAATTTAAAGCATCATATTGCTTTAGCTTATGTGTTTTTAGAAGATGAGGTTGCTAACTTAAATATAAATTTTTCTAGGTATAGTATAAACTCTTTAAAGCATCATTTTACAACTCGTTTAACTACTCATTTAAAAAAGAATTTAAACGTTAATGTTATTTACAAATATGCCGAACGCACAGCGGGTTTAAGCTATAACGTTTGGGATGCTTCTATTGTTTTAACACTAAAACAATTTGAATTTACTACAACTGCCAGCAATATTTTTAATACAGATTATATAGAAAGCGGTATTATACCAATGCCTCCTAGTAATGTGCTGTTTGGTTTGCGTTATCATTTTAACTAATAACCGTAAATATTGGTTTGTATAATTAAGTGTTTTTAATTTGTAATTGAAATTAAAATAGCACCTATTTTTGCGTTAGGGATTGAAACGGCATCCTTTTTAAAACCCATAAATAAGGCTAATTGGTTGCTTTGTTTTTAATGATGGTAAATAAGAAATTTATTTGATAATGGGG
>JALRJA010000121.1 GCA_023255235.1 Flaviramulus sp. | reverse complement strand
TGAATTTGAGTCAGCAATTCTATCGTAGGATTTTTCTGAAATAACTGGCGCAATCAAAACATCTTCAAGGTATTTCACTATTCATCCCCCAAATATTTTGAAATAGCATTTGTAGAAAAAATTGTATCGTCTGTTGATATGATATCTATTGCAGCAACTTTACTTACAGAGACTAATTTTGAGTCTTCTAAGTTTCTGAATGACTTGAATAAAACTTCATCTTCATCAGAATAAACCAATAGGCTTACCTTTTGCAATTTTGGCATCTACTTTGGCAGCCAGCTCTATAGCTAAAGACTCTAGCAAACTGTTTACAGTATAATTGGTGTTTTGTTTTAAAGCATCTAATTTTTGATGAATTAAAGCTGTACAGGATATATTTTTAGTCACCAATTGCTGATGAATTTGACGTATTTGAGAATCCATTTTATTCTTCTATAACTTTTGAAACTACTAAAAAACCATTCTTTTCTTTCGGAAAATTTTCAATAATAATTTGCCTTTCTAAATGAGAGCTTGTTATAACAACATCTTCTCTTAAATCATTTAATGGCACACAATTAGTATAATTTTTGTTAAAAGAGGTGTTATTAGTTGATTGTGCATTTTTAATCACATCAAACAATTGTTCAACAGTTTCACTAGGTTTTGCTCCTTTAATACTAGACAACACGTCAACGGTCATAATTTTGCTCATATACTACATTTTAAATTAAAAAAAAACCTTCCAAATTTGGAAGGTTTTATATAATTTTTAAACAATAACCTTCCAGTCCTAAAAATTAGGATTATTGAAATTAGTATTGTTATTAGTGTTTTTCATTATTGCTTTTATGTTGCCAAATATATATAGAATAATTATACAAAGCACTATTTTATCAAATATACTATACAGTATTATTGAATTAATAAAAAATTAAAAACAAATTTGTTGTTTTTACAACTTAGACATAACAATTACCTTTTATATTCATTAGGCTTCTATTAAGGGCGTATTATTAAGGTAAATAAAAATGAATCATGTTAACTACTAACAAGTACAAGTATTTAAAACACAAACCTGTATAATATTAGATTTAAGACATTATCCTAATTTTCAAGTTTTTTCAAAAGGTAAAAAAATCAAAAATCAATTTTAAGCTATTTTTTAAGCGATTTAAGCCACTTTTAAGTAATTAACAAATGTTGATAATTTTATTAATGAGTAGATAAAAAGCTTTTAAAACGCTTGATAATTTTGTATATTTGTTTGTATTCAAAAGGATGCTATATGGGCATCTTTTTTTGTGATATAGAATACAACTAAAAATTTAAGATATTAATAGTATGAGCGAAGCAAAAGAAGAATTTAATAAACATAATTATTCAGCAGACAGTATTCAAGCCTTAGAAGGTATGGAGCATGTGCGTATGCGACCTTCAATGTATATTGGTGATGTAGGTGTACGTGGATTACATCATTTAGTTTATGAAGTTGTTGACAACTCTATTGATGAAGCATTAGCTGGACATTGTAACAACATTACCGTAATAATTAATGAAGACAATTCTATCACAACAGAAGACGACGGTCGTGGTATTCCTGTTGATTTGCATAAAAAAGAAGGCATATCTGCCCTTGAGGTTGTTATGACCAAAATTGGTGCTGGCGGAAAATTTGATAAAGACTCCTATAAAGTATCCGGTGGGTTACATGGTGTAGGTGTGAGTTGTGTAAATGCCTTATCAGAACACCTTAAAGCAACCGTTTATAGAGATGGCAAAATTTGGGAACAAGAATATGAACGAGGTAAATCGTTATATCCAGTAAAATCTGTTGGTGAAACAGATAAAAGAGGAACCACAGTTACTTTCAAGCCCGATTCAACCATTTTTACCCAAACATTAGAATACTCTTATGATACTTTAGCCAGTAGATTGCGCGAGTTAGCTTTTTTAAATAAAGGCATAACTGTTCATTTAGTAGATAAAAGAAACAAAAAACAAGATGGTAGTTTTGAAGGTGAAACTTTTCATTCTGAAGAAGGTCTCAAAGAATTTATAAGATATTTAGATGCCACACGAGAACCCTTAATGAAAGATGTTATTGCTTTTGAAGGCGAAAAAAATGGCGTTCCAGTTGAAGTTGCAATGGTTTACAACACATCGTATGCAGAGAATTTACATTCTTACGTAAATAATATCAATACCCACGAAGGCGGCACACATTTATCAGGATTTAGAAGAGGTTTAACACACACACTCAAAAAATATGCTGATGAATCAGGATTGCTAAAGAATTTAAAATTTGAAATAGCTGGCGATGATTTTCGTGAAGGTTTAACAGCTATTATATCTGTAAAAGTTGCCGAACCTCAGTTTGAAGGACAAACCAAAACAAAACTAGGAAATAGAGAAGTTTCGGCATCGGTAAGTCAAGCGGTTTCAGAAATGCTAACCGATTATTTAGAAGAACATCCAGACGATGCCAAAACCATTGTTCAAAAAGTAATGCTAGCCGCTCAAGCACGTCATGCAGCTCAAAAAGCACGCGAAATGGTACAGCGTAAAACCGTTATGAGTATTGGTGGATTACCAGGAAAATTAAGCGATTGCTCTGAACAAGACCCAGCAAAATGTGAAGTATTTCTTGTTGAGGGAGATTCGGCAGGCGGAACAGCAAAACAAGGTAGAGATAGAGCATTCCAAGCTATTTTACCATTACGAGGTAAAATTTTGAATGTTGAAAAAGCCATGACTCACAAAGTTTTTGAAAACGAAGAAATAAGAAATATTTTCACAGCTTTAGGAGTTACCATTGGTACAGAAGAAGACAGCAAAGCATTAAACCTTTCAAAATTAAGATACCATAAAATAGTGATTATGTGTGATGCCGATATTGATGGCTCTCACATTGCTACTTTAATCTTAACATTTTTCTTTAGATACATGAAAGAGCTAATAGAAGAGGGTCATATCTATATAGCTACACCACCTTTATACTTAGTGCGAAAAGGAGCTAAAAAACAATATGCGTGGAGTGATAAAGAACGCGATGAAATTATTGCCGATTATGGTGACGGCTCAAAAATTCAGCGATATAAAGGTCTTGGAGAAATGAACGCAGAACAACTTTGGGATACAACAATGAATCCTGAATTTAGAACCATGCGCAAAGTGCAGATTGAT
>JALRJA010000099.1 GCA_023255235.1 Flaviramulus sp. | reverse complement strand
AAGAAGGTGTTGCAACATCTATTGGCCACTCACCTATTTCAGGATTAATAAATCCTGTAGCCGGAAGCAGAAACGCTATTACCGAAGCTTTAACCAATATTGTTTGGGCACCTTTAAAAGATAACTTACAATCTGTTTCGTTATCTGCAAATTGGATGTGGCCTTGTAAAAATGAAGGTGAAGATGCTCGTTTATACCAAGCTGTTCAAGGAGTTTCAGAGTTTGCTATTGATTTAGGAATTAATGTTCCCACAGGCAAAGACTCGTTATCTATGAAACAAAAATACCCAACCGAAGAAGTTATAGCACCAGGCACTGTTATTATTTCGGCGGCAGGTAGTTGTAATGATATTACTAAAGTCGTAGAGCCTGTTTTTAAGAATCATTCGGGTGCTATTTACTACATTAATATTTCTGAAGATAATTATAAACTAGGCGGCAGTTCATTTGCTCAAATTTTAAATAAAATTGGTAATGAAACTCCTACTGTTAAAAATACTTCTTATGTTAAACTCGTTTTTAACACTATTCAAAAATTAATAAAAGATGACAAAATTGTTGCTGGACATGATGTAGCTTCGGGCGGATTAATTACAACACTCCTTGAAATGTGTTTTGCTGACAACAACCTTGGTGCAGAAATTGATTTATCAAATTTATCAGAAAAAGACTCAATAAAACTGCTTTTTTCAGAAAATGCTGGTATTGTTTTTCAAGCTAAAGACAATTCAATTGAAACCCTTTTAACCAAACATAATATCAACTTTTTCAAAATAGGTAAAGTAACCAACTCTGATGTTTTAAGCATTATAAATCAAGCAGACGTTTTTACCATGACCGTTTCAAGATTACGCGATATGTGGTATAAAACTTCTTATTTATTAGACAAAAAACAAACTGCAAACAACTTAGCAAAAACCAGATTTAATAATTACAAAAAGCAAGCATTACAATACACATTCCCAAAGCACTTTACAGGAAAATTAGCTAATGTTGTAAATGCACATCATACTACTAATACCTTTCAAAAAACATCTACCCATAATGGTAAACGCCCTAAAGCAGCCGTTTTACGTGAAAAAGGAAGTAATTCTGAACGCGAAATGGCAAATGCCCTCTTTATGGCAGGTTTTGATGTGAAAGATGTTCACATGACCGATTTAATTTCTGGCAGAGAAACCCTTGAAGATATTCAGTTTTTAGGTGCTGTTGGTGGGTTTTCAAACTCAGATGTTTTGGGTTCTGCAAAAGGTTGGGCAGGAGCAATTAAATACAACGAAAAAGCCAATAAAGCCATTAAAAACTTCTTTAAAAGAGACGATACTTTATCTGTTGGAATTTGTAATGGCTGCCAATTATTTATGGAATTAGAAGAAATAAATTCAGACCATGACATTCATGGGAAAATGACTTACAATGATTCTCATAAACATGAAAGTGCTTTTACTTCTGTAAAAATTCAAAAAAACAACTCGGTTATGCTTGCATCTTTAGCAGGATGCACTTTGGGCGTATGGATTTCTCACGGTGAAGGTAAATTTAATTTACCCTATTCTGAAGATAGGTATCATATTGTAGCAAAATATGGCTATGACCAATATCCGCACAATCCAAATGGTTCAAGTTTTAATACCGCTATGATGTGTGATAAAACTGGGCGACATTTAGTAACTATGCCACATATTGAACGGTCAACTTTTCAATGGAATTGGGCAAATTATCCTGAAAACAGAAAAGACGAGGTATCACCTTGGCTTGAGGCTTTTGTAAATGCCAGACTTTGGATTGAAAACAAACCCAATTAAATTTTAGATTTAAAAACAACATATTAAATTTATTCTAAAAAGTAATAACACAGGTGTTTTAGCTAAATACCTTAGCTTATACACCACTCTTTTTTTTATTATCATATTTGAAAATCATTTTTAATTTCATACTTTGCAGTACTTCATTATTACTAATAAAGAATGACTGATATAAAAAGACTTTTCGATTTTCCTTATCACCAATTAAAAAATCAGCCTAATGATGCTGCTTTG
>JALRJA010000093.1 GCA_023255235.1 Flaviramulus sp. | reverse complement strand
TGGAAAAAAGCATTTTACCACAGGCTTATGTTGAAAAATTTTCATTAGCTCAGTTTTCTGTTCCGCCACTATCACCACCACTTGTTATAAAAACATTTAAAAAATATTTTGGTAACCATCCCAATACCATTTTTGATACTTTCAATGCAACTTCTGTTAACGCTGCCAGCATTGGGCAAGTCCATGTTGCAGAAAAAAACGGGAAAAAACTTGCTGTGAAAATCCAATATCCAGGAGTTGCTGAAAGTATTGCTTCAGATTTAGCCATGGTAAAACCCATAGCTATAAGTATGTTTAATATTAAAGGAAAAGATTCTGATAAATACTTTAAAGAGGTAGAAAATAAATTAGTAGAAGAAACCAATTATATTTTAGAACTAAAACAAAGTAAAGAAATTGCCAAGGCTTGTAAGGCTATTCCAAATTTAAAATTTCCTAATTACTATGAAAATTTATCTTGTGAAAAAATTATAACCATGGATTTCATGACTGGTAAACATCTGTCTGAGTTTACTGCTCAAAATACCTCTCAAGAAAAATCTAACAAATTAGGTCAGGCACTTTGGGATTTTTACATGTATCAAATTCACAGTCTTAAAAAGGTGCATGCAGACCCGCATCCTGGTAATTTTTTGGTGTCAAATAATGCCGAATTAATTGTACTCGATTTTGGCTGTATGAAAACAATTCCTGATTCCTTCTACACACCCTATTTTGAGTTAGCTAAAAAAGAAAACATAAATAATAAAGCCTATTTTGTTTCAAAACTTTATGAGTTAGAAATATTAAAAGCCAATGATAGTAAAGAAGAATTAGCGTTTTTTACAGCTATGTTTTATGATATGCTTAGCTTGTTTACAAAACCTTTTCACAGTGAAAAATTTGATTTTTCAGATGCTACTTTCTTTGGTGAAATAGCCGAACTTGGTGAGCGGTATGCAAAAAGTACAGACTTAAAAAAAATGAATGGAAATAGAGGTTCTGAACATTTTATTTACATTAATAGAACTTTCTTTGGTTTATATAATTTAATGTTTGATTTGAAAGCTCAAAACATTATAATTTCTAATTTTAACAAGCTATGATGCAGTGTTTTAATGAACAAGAAATTGAAGCTCTTAACCACATTTATAAAATCAACCTTATAAACAGTTGCTCGGGTTATAAATCTGCTAACCTAATAGGCACAAAATCAACAAATAATATTGAAAATGTGGCGGTTTTTAGTTCGGTTACTCATATTGGTTCTAGTCCTGCTATGTTAGGTTTTTTTATGAGACCTACCACTGTGCCAAGAAATACATACACCAATATTAAAAAATCACAATTTTATACCATAAATCCAATACACAATAGCATTATAGCAGATTCTCATCATACATCGGCTAAGTATGATGCCTCAATTTCTGAGTTTGATGCAACTAACTTAGAATCAGAATATAAAAATGATTTCTTTGCGCCTTTTGTAAAAAATGCACCTATTCAAATAGCTATGCAATTTGTAGAAGAATACCATATTAATGCCAATAATACCATGCTAATTATAGGTAAAATAAAGGGGTTATACATAAACAAAAACCTTATAGAAAATGATGGGTTTATCAATCTATCAGAAGCACAAATAGCAGCAATAAATGGATTAGATGGTTATGCTGTACCAAAAAACAACACACGATTTGGTTACCAAAGACCAAAATATTAATTCTTAAAAATGAACATTCTTGTTACAGGAGCTACTGGTTATATTGGTAAACGCCTTATTCCTATTTTAATTAATGAAGGACACCATGTAGTATGTGCTGTAAGAGATACTTTAAGAGCCGATAAAAATTATTCGGAAGAAGATACTATTGATGTTGTTGAAGCCGATTTTTTAAAACCCGAAACACTCGGCAACATTCCTAAAGATATTGATATTGCGTATTACTTAATACATTCCATGTCTAATTCTGTAAATAATTTTCAAATATTAGAAGAACAATGTGCCATTAATTTTAAAAATTACATAGAAAGCACTAAGGCTAAACAAGTTATTTATTTAAGTGGTATTACCAATGATAAAAAACTTTCTAAACATTTACTATCAAGAAAAAATATTGAAACCATTTTACGTTCAAAAATATATGCAACCACTACTTTTAAAGCGGGTATTATAGTAGGCTCTGGTAGTTCGTCGTTTGAAATAATTAGAGATTTGGTTGAAAAACTACCCTTTATGATTACTCCAAAATGGTTAAATACCAAAACTCAACCTTTGGCGGTTAGAGATGTACTATCATTTTTGTATAAAGCTGCCGGTAATAAAGCCTTATTTAACAAATCGTTTGATGTTTTTGGACCTGAAATTCTAACTTATAAAGATATGCTATTGCAGTTTGCAGAGGTTCGCAATTTAAAACGTTATATCCTAACCGTTCCAGTTATGACTCCCAAACTATCATCTTATTGGTTATACTTTGTAACGTCAACATCCTACAAGTTGGCAGCTTCTTTGGTTGATAGTATGGGAATTCAAATTGTTGGTAAACCTAGTGATATTAATAAGCAGTTGGGTGTTAATCCGCTAACATATAAACAAGCTGTAAAATTGGCTTTCGAAAAAATTGAACAAAATAGTATTATATCAAGCTGGAAAGATTCAATGGTGAGCAGTGGTATGCTACACAATAGTTTTTATAAATACATTAATGTACCCACTTTTGGTTGTTATACAGATTATAAGGCTCGAAAAGTGAAAAATTTAGATAAAACCATTGATAAAATTTGGAAAATTGGTGGCACAACCGGTTGGTATTATGGCACTTATTTATGGAAGTTAAGAGGTTCTATTGATAAACTCTTTGGTGGTATTGGTTTAAGACGTGGTAGAACACATCTTTATGAATTAAATACAGGCGATGCTTTAGACTTTTGGCGTGTTATTTTTGCCGATAAACCACAAAAAAAACTCCTTTTATATGCCGAAATGAAATTACCAGGTGAAGCTTGGCTGGAGTTTAAAATTGAAGATAATGTTCTTAAACAAACTGCTACATTTAGACCAAGAGGAATTTGGGGCAGACTCTATTGGTATAGTGTTTTGCCATTTCATGGATTAATTTTTAGAGGTATGATTAATAAATTGGTAGATGTTTAAAACTAAAAAAAACCAGTTGCCTACCAAATTATGTAACACTTGTGGCTTGGCATATACATGGCGAAAAAAATGGAAAAAAAATTGGGACAACGTAAAATATTGTAGTGAAAAATGCCGCAGAAACAAAACAACATAGCATTAATTTGGTTTAGAAACGATTTGAGGGTTCAAGATAATAGCGTTTTAAACAACGCCATTAACAACCACAAATGGGTTATAGCCTGCTATTATTTTGATCCTAGACATTATAAAACAACCTCTTTTGGATTTAAAAAAACCGAAAAATTTAGAGCTCAATTTTTAATTGAAACCATTAAAAATCTTAAATTAAATTTAAGTGTTTTAAATATTCCATTATTTGTGTTTCACACAGAACCAGAAAACCACATTAATACATTAGTAAAAACCCATCATGTAAATTCAATATATCTTCAAAAAGAATGGACAAGTGAAGAGGTTAATGTTTTAAATAAAGTAAAACGTTCGGTTTCAAAGGATGTTAAATTTTATGAGTTTTTTGATCAGTTTTTATATCATCCTGAAGATTTAAAAATCACTTTTTCTGAAATCCCGCAGGTATTTACCAATTTTAGAAAATTAGTTGAAAAAAGCCATTTGGTTAATCCTTTGGTTAACAATCATGCTTCAGAAAAAATACTTGGTATTACTAACAACACAACAATTCCTTCACTTGTAGATTTAGGTTTGCAACCCTTTGAAACATCAAAAAATACGGCTTTCCCTTTTAAAGGAGGCGAAACAAATGCATTAAAAAGGTTAGAAAATTATTTTTTTAAAACCCAAAAAATCGGTGTTTATAAAAAAACACGAAACGGTTTGGTTGGTAGCGATTACAGCTCAAAGTTTTCGGCTTGGTTAGCAAACGGTAGTATTTCGGCTA
>JALRJA010000416.1 GCA_023255235.1 Flaviramulus sp. | reverse complement strand
TAAACTCAAAAAAGTTTTGAGGAGAAACGCCATGACCAACAGGAAACTCTGTATATTGGAACTTAATTTTTAAACCTTCTAAAAAAGGGGTTGTTTGTCGTGCCCATTCTACAGGAATAACTTGATCAACACTACCGTGTGAACAATAAAAATTTAAGTTAGATAAATTTTTGTTTCTATAATTAGTAGCTATAATATCTTGATTAACATAACCACTCAAAGCAATAATATTGTTTACTTTTTCAGGATAACTTAATGCCACAGCATAGCATAAAATACTACCTTGACTAAAACCTAACAGGCTAACATTGTTTTTGTTAACAGGATAATTTTCTACAGATTCATCAATAAAACGGGCTATTAAATCTCTTGATTGAATAGCCTGTTCATTATCGCTCCATTTGCCTTTTTCGGCATCAAAATTAATGGCATACCAAGCGTTACCATAAGGTTGCATTGGGTATGGTGCTCTCACAGAAATAATAAAAAGTTCTTCTGGCAATTCACTAGCAAATGAAAACAAATCGGTTTCATCACTACCATAACCATGCATCATGATAAGTAGTGGTGCATTTTCTTTTAAAGTTGAAGGTCTTGTAATATGAAATAGCGGAAGCGAAGTAGTCATTATGCTTTTATCTAAATATTGGCAAATAGTTTTTGATAAAAAGCACCTACTAAAGGTACGGTTTGTGCTTTTCTGCCTATGGCACTTACAAGTCCATAAATAAAAAGAATAGCAAAAAACAGATAAAAACTAGAAGTTACCAACCAACTATCAAAACCACCTACTATGTAGCCCAAAGCATAAAAAGTAAGCCATAAGCCTAAAGATTGTCTAACATGAAAGCTAGTAAAATCACTTTTCTTATCGGCATCATTATTTAAAAAATAGGCTATAACAACGCCTATTATGGTTATGTAACTAATGATTGCATTGTTACGCCCTTTTTCAATATCTTGTTTATTCATTTTTGTTTAAATGTATTTTATTGTTTGAAATAACACCGTAAACTTGTCCTTTTAAAACTTGGTTTTCAAAGATAGCATTTTTAGATTTTGAAATGATATCGGTTTTAGAAAACCTATATTTTATGTCTGGGTTGAAGAGTGTTAGGTTTGCTTTTTCATTAACAGAAATGGGGTTGTTTTTTATTCCAAATCTTGAAGCACCTTTGGTAAGTAAATCAATAGTTTTCTTTAAAGTAAAAATAGTTTGAAGCGCTGCAAAAGCACTTTCTAAACCAATGGTTCCAAATTCGGCATAATCAAATTCTATCTTTTTTTGTTCTATATCAATAGGGTTGTGGTCACAGGTAACCATATCAATAGTGTTATCTTTAATACCTTCAATAAGTGCATCAATATCGGTTTGTGTTCGTAATGGTGGCAATACTTTAAAATGGGTGTTAAAGTCATTTAACGCATCATCAGTATAATACAAATTATGTATAGCAACACTACAAGTTACATTTAGTTTTTTCTTTTTGGCTTCTCTTATGAGAGCTACCGAAGTTGCAGTAGATATGGTTGGAATATGAAGTTTTCCGTTGGTGTATTCTAGTAAAAACAAATCGCGCGCTATTTGTAATTCTTCTGCTAAGGCAGGAATTCCTTTTAAGCCTAGTTTAGTACTGGCAATGTGTTCATTCATAACGCCATTTCCAGCAATGTTGTTTTCTTGTGCAAAAGAACATACTAAGCCATCAAAATTACTCGCATATTGTAGAGCAATTTTCATTAAATTAGAATTTGAAATAGGTTTTTTATAATCGTAAAATGCGACAGCTCCAGCCGAGTGCATATCAAAAAGTTCTGCCAAATCTGCTCCGTTACTTCCCGTGGTTAAAGCACCCATTGGAAGTAGAGTTACCACACTTTTACTTGCTTTAGATTTTATAAAGCTAACATCAGAATTAGAGTCTATTATAGGGTTTGTGTTACTGTTTAAAACAACTGTTGTAAATCCAGAAGAAGCTGCCGTTTTAAGACCGTTTTCAATAGTTTCACGTTCTTCATAGCCTGGTTCTCCAAAACTTACACTACTATCAAACCAGCCTTGTGATATGTGTAAATTAGCACGTTTTATTTCTTTGTAATTATTAGAGTTAGTAATGGTTTTGGCAATTTTTGTAATTACCCCATTTTCTATTAATACATCTTGTGTGGTATTGTGAAACTCGCTTTTTGAATCTATTACGGTAGCCGATTTTATAAGTATGGTCATTTAAAAAATTTTAATATGAGCATTTCAATAATCAATAACGCCAGTGCAAAAATAGCAAACCATTTCCATAGTGCGTTAATTTTTGAATCACTTTTAATAGAATCAAAAACAGAGGTTATAGAATTGCTTAGTGTTATGTGATTGGAACTTGAAGGGCTTGCATAAACCAAATCACTTTCATTTCTATTATAATTATAGCTTATATTTTTTATATTTTCGGTTTTGTTATTTATACTATAAGTTGCTGCGGTATTAGGACTTTCTAAGGTGGTAATAACCACTTTGTTATTAAAGTATTGTTGTTTTGGTATTAAAACAACATCGTTATTTACTAGAGATAGTACGGCATCTTGTTGTAGTTGTGTTTCAACATCAAACGTGTTTTTTTCGCCAATTGTATAATACAATTCTGGAATTTTAAAACTTTGCTTGGCAATATTATACAGTGTTGCAACTATTAAAGGCGAATTTTTAAAACTGGAATTTTCATCGTTTAATGCAGCTGTAAAAATATATATACTTTGGCTTTGACCTAAAAATATTTTTTTGTCTTCAAATTGTAAAGCAGCAGCAACCGTATTGGATGCAAGATTATAAAAGCTGTTTACTTTTGGGTATTGAAAATTACTAACCTGCTTTTCAAAAACCCCTTTGTTGTACAACGGATGTGCATAATTAATAGTTGTAATTTGTTTTTCTGAACTAATTAAATTAGTAAATGACACTTGGTAATTTGCTAATAATTGATTGTAAGAATTAGCATTTATAGTTTTTGATGGAATAATTATTAAAGAACCACCGTTTTTTACAAATTGATTTAAAATAGTATTTAGAGCTACAGGAATGTTGTTTAATTCATGTAAAACAATTAGGTTTTGTTTATCAATAATAGAATAGTTTAATTGATTTTCTGTGGTTGATGTATAGTTAAATTCGGTATTAGTATAAATACGTTTTAGAAAGGCATCATTGGTTGCATTTATTACTAAAACATTAATTTTTGATGCCTTGTTAATATTAAAATACAAACTATTGTCAAATTCTAAATTGGCATCATCAATGGTGATTTTTCCATTTATAATTTGGTCTGCAGGAATTGAAAATGTTGTTTCTGCTCTGTCTTCAATAGCTACCGACGTTTTAGCAATAAGTTTTTTATCATTAAATAATGAAATGGTTAAGTTATCTATGGCAACTCCTGTATTTTTTAAAAGTACTTTTAGCTCTATTGAACCTGCAGTAGTTTCAGAAATATATACACTATCTATTGCTGCGTTATTGGTGTTTACTGGTTGTAGTTTTACTAAGTTAATATGAGTGAGTGTATCTGCTATGGGTTTAAAAGTAGAATCATTGTTTTGAAAATCGCTAATAAACACCAAATTTTTCAACACGTTTTTTTTATTGCTTAATACGGTTTTACTTTTTAATAAAGCATCTTCAAGTGTTAATTTATTTGCAGAATATTGAAGCTGTAATAAATCATTTTTAATAGCTTTTATACTGGTGTTTTTATAAATATTATCATTGGTAACTATAGATAGATTTTCATTTTCTGGAACAACACTAATAATATCATTAACAGCCCGTTTTAAGAGTTCGCCTTTAGCACCTTTGGCTTGCATACTAAAGGAATTATCTAAATAAATTACGGTTTCTTTTTTTGTTGCAAAGGCATTTGTTTTAGAAGTAAAAGGTTGTGCAAATGCTATAACTAAAGCTGCCAAAAGTAACAATCTGGTACAGAGTATTAACCATTTTTTTATTTGAGAACTTTGGCGTGTTTGTTGCACAGCTTCTTTTAAAAAAGCCACATTTGTAAAATCTACTTTTTGAAATTTACGTAATTGAAATAAGTGAACAATAACAGGAATAAGCAGTAGTAATAAAGCGTAAAGAATTTCGGGGTATTTAAACTGCATTCTTTTTTAGATTTGTCAAAGCTACATATTTTTTTTAACTAACAGAAAAAAATATAATCTTCAACAGGTTTACAATTAATTTTTTGCATGTAAAGTATAATCTCTTTTTGCGAATTTGGGTTAGCTACGGTAATAATACTTTGGGTATTACTAATGTTTTCTAAGTATTGAAAGGGTTTTAAAATTGTATCATAAATTTGTTTCCCTATTTTGTTTGGGTTATCACATATCCATTGAAAAGGTATATTTTTTTTGATAAATGTTTGTGCTATTTTTTTTCCTTTTTTTCCCGCACCCCAAACCACTAAAGTTTTATTTGGGTTATAATCTATCTCTAAAAAATAATGCAATTTAATGTCTAGAAAATAATTTTGAGCATAGTGTTCGTGTGTTCTAGATGTTCTATAACTATAATCACGCCAATGGTGTAAAACCTCATCACAAGGAATACACTTGTATTGGTGTTTGTAAAACCTAAATGCTAAATCATAATCTTCAGGATATCTATTAGGATTAAAAGCATCACACGCTATTAAATCATCTCTGTAAAGCATCCAACAAGGTGACGGAATGACACATTCTTTATAAATTTCAGAATAATTGCTTCCTGTTTTTGTTAAGCTATTAAGCCAAGTTTCATATTTTTTATAGCCATTACTAATGCCGTTTTTAGAAAAATATGTAACCAATCCAATGGCTACATGCTGTTTTCCGTGTGTAAGTAAATGGGTAGCTAAAACATCAAGTTTGTTTGCTTGCATCAAATCATCGCTATCCATTCTAGTTATAAATTCTCCTTTACTGTGTTTAAAAGCTAGTTGTAAGGCATCAATTATACCGTTTCCCGAATTTTGTAAAAGCAAAATTCTTGCGTCTTTTTCCGCGAAAGCGTTAACTATATCATAGCTGCTGTCTGATGACGCATCGTTTACCATAATTAATTCCCAGTTTGTATAGGTTTGTTGTAGTACAGAGCTTATGCAATTAGCTATAAATGCGTCGGTATTTTTAAAAGGAACAAGAATACTAATTAATTTTTTTTGCATAAAGCGAATATACATAAATACTTATTTAACATAATTTTAAGAGTCAAGCAAATAACATAATAGTATTTTTCGGAACAACATTGTGAACTTAAAAAAAGATATATGAATACTAAAATTATTTCAACATTATTAATAGCTAGTACAATATTGACTGGTTGTGGTTCAACAAAAACTAACACCAATTTAGCTTCTATGTCACCTATTGAAACGTCTATAGATTTAACAAAAGTAGTAAACGATAAAGCACCAGTTACCATTAATCCTGGTCGTTTTACTGTTGAAACAGTAACATACAGAATGCCAAGAGTTGTACAAGGTACTTATTCTGTTAGCGATTTTGGAAAATATGTTGATGATTTTAAAGCCTTTGATTACAACGGAAACAACCTGCCAGTAACCAAACTAGACACCAATACATGGACCATAGCTAATGCCAAACAATTAGATAAAATAAGCTATTATGTGAACGATACTTTTGATATTGAAGAACAAGGTGGCATAGGAGAGGAGCAACCCTTTTCGCCTTCAGGCACCAATATTGCACCAGATAATTATGTGCTAAACTTACATGGTTTTATAGGGTATTTTGATTCTTTAAAAAACAACCAATACAAATTAGATATTACGGCGGCGGCAGATTTTGTTCGTAGTTCGGCATTACAAAATATAAGTTCAAAATCTAGTAGCGACGGCAATAGTATAACAACTAGTTATTTTGCACCACGCTATTTTGATATTACAGATAACCCAATGATGTATGGTGATTTAGAAGTTGAAGAGTTTCAAGTTGCCAATATTAAAATTGTATTGAGTGTATATTCACCCAACAAAGTACATTCTGCAAAATCGTTAAAAGAAACTGTGTACAAAATGATGCAAGCTCAAAAAACCTATTTAGGTGATATTGATGCCACGCCTCGCTATGATATTTATTTATACCTATCTGAAGGAAAAGAAGAATCACCCAAAGGTTTTGGTGCTTTAGAGCATCATACATCTACCGTAGTAGTATTACCAGAAGCTATGAATGAAGAGGCTCTAGCCGAAAGTATGATTGATGTTGTATCGCATGAGTTTTTTCATATTGTAACACCTTTAAGTGTGCATTCTGAAGATGTGCATTATTTTGATTATAACAAGCCTACTTTCTCTAAACACTTATGGATGTATGAAGGCGTAACCGAGTATTTTGCCACCTTATTTCAAGTAAATCAAGACATTGTTAGCCAAGATGCATTTTTTAATAAAATAATGGATAAAATTCAAGGGTCTAAACGCTTAAATGATGCCATGAGTTTTACCATTATGAGTGAAAATGTTTTAAAAGACCCATATAAAGACCAATATCTAAATGTATATCAAAAAGGAGCTTTAATTGGTATGTGTATAGATATTTTAATGCGGGAAGAAAGTCAAGGTAATAGAGGTATTTTGTCTTTAATGAAAGAACTATCAAACAAATATGGCAAAAACAAACCATTTGAAGATGATAAACTTATAGAAGAAATAACTGCCATGACATACCCATCGGTTGGTGCGTTTTTAAATACTCATGTTGTTGGAGATACACCTATAAACTACAATTTGTTTTTTAATAAAGTAGGATTAGAAATTGGCGAAGGTAAAATAGAAACCAATTATATTATAATGAATGGTATGCCTATTATAAATGGCGATGCCAGTAAAGGTACTATTTTCTTTAGTGAAGCCGTTTTAGATAACAGTTTTTGGGTTGAAAATGGAGCACAACCAAATGATGTTATTAAAATAATAAATGGCGAAGAGTTAACTATGCAAAATGCAAATGAATTATTGCAAAAAGTATATAGTTGGCAACCAGGAAACGATGTTGAGGTTATTTTAGATAGAAATGGAAATGAAGTTATTATAAAAACAACTACTACCAAAACCTACACTAAAGGCGAAAACATTACTGAAAAGGCTAACGCTACAGATGCAGAGAAAGCATTGTTAAACGCATGGTTAAAAGGATAAGCTAACAACTTGAGTTTGGGTTCTGCAGGCAATTAATTTTACTTGTATTTTATTTATTTTTTGAATAAATTGATTAAATAAAACCATTTACTACCGCACGAATCTTTTCGTGTGGTTTTCTGTTCTTAAACCAAAAACGTATTTGTAATCTTATAACCAACCTTTATACGAGACTATTTTCTTTTGGTTTAACCGATTTTTAAAATTCGCCTCTACGCTTAACTAATTCTTCCTTTATTTCTTCTGCTCTTTCCTCAGAAAGGCTGTATTTCCACATAACCCACATAGCCAAAGCAGCTGTTATAGAAGGTATTAGAATATCGGCTACTCTAAGTCGGTTCATGGTATCAATAGTTTGGCTGGTAACATTTGGATCAAAACCTACAATTTTTAATATTAAACCGCCTAAAACAAGTGCAATAGCTTGTCCTAATTTAACCATCCACCAGTAAATGGCACCAAAAGTACCTTCTTTTCTAGGCATACCATTTTTTAATTCATCAAGGTCGCATACATCGGCAGTCATAGACATCATTAAAGTAAAGAGTCCGCCCATACCAAAAGCAAAAAACGGAATTGGTAAAAATATGAGCCAAGGAATATCATTTTCTGGATTGATAGCAAACCATGACATGCCTATATCATTTAAAATAGGGTTTAAATAATTAAAAACAGTTCCTATAAATGAGCTTAACCCATCACCTAAAGCAGTAGCATTAAACTTGTTGTTTAATTCTTTATCAAAACCCCACCATTTTAAAATATAACCAATAATGGAAAGGGCAGTAGAAATTAAAAAGGCGTTTTTCTTTCCCCATTTATTGGCCATTTTTGAAACAATAGGAATGACTAAAAACGCTGTAATAATGGCATTAATGGTATTAAACCAAGCAGGCCAAGTACCAGCAATTTCATAACTACCGTTATACATATAAAACACAATTATAAAAACACCAAAAGCGGCAACAAGCTGAAACCCATTAAAAACAAGAAAGGTAGCACCACATAATTTCATAAAAGGTTTATTTTTTGAAACTAAAATAATGCCGTTAAACAAATCTTTCATATTGGAAGCCAGCGTTTTGAAATTGATATCTTTTCTGTTTTCCATTTTTATAGAATCTAAACCTTTACAAAAAAGAGCTGGTAGAATGCCAAAAACTACGCACATTACCCCTACAATAAGAGCCATTGTGCGAACGCCTTCTGTTTGTGTATTAAATGTATTTGAGTCTGGAATAATAACATAGAGCCACGGAACAATCATCCATGCAATTTGCCCCATGCTATTAGCAAAGCTCATTAATCGAGTTCTTTCATTATAATCTGAGGTCATTTCATATCCTAAACCAACCAATGGTGTGGCAAAAATAGTGTTGCCAACAAGAAATAAAATTTGGATAATCATTACATGCCAAAAGATGTATGTTTGAGAGGCATTATCATCTAATTGCCACATTAAAAAGAACAAAACCCCACTCATTAAAGCACCTACAAAAATATAGGGTCTTCGGCGTCCCCATTTTGATTTTGTATTATCTGAAATAAAACCCATTATAGGGTCTGTTAAGGCATCAAATATTCTAGGTAATCCGCCTAATAGTCCTGCCCATAAGGGATCTACACCCCAAGCGGTTAATAAAAAGAACTGAACAAAAACACCAAGGGTTCCTGGTAAAATATTTAATATAAAATGACCAGACCCAAAGGCTGCTTTTTGCCCTAATGGAAGCCTATTCTTTTTTAAAGATTTAGATATTGACATGTTTTTTGGTTTAGTTAGATTGTATAATTTAGTTATTGTATTTGTATTGTTTGAATAGCTTTTGCATCAATTGAAAACACTACCGATTTGCCATTTAGTGATAAATTAATTGTGTTTGCTTTTTCAGTTTCGTTAAAAATGACAACGACAACCGATTTATCTGGGTTTTCTGCCGCTGTTACCATAAGCTTTTTGTTTGTGTTTTCTACACCAATAATCTTAGCATTTGGTCTTATATATTTACTAAAATGAGCCATAGTGTAGTATAGTGGTGTAAAGTAAACTTCGTCAGTCTCTGGGTCAACAATAACTGGTGCTACACACCAGTTTTTAAACCAATTTGGTCCGCCTTGTTTATCTAAAACCATGTTCCAATCTACCCAACCATCAACCCAATTATTTAAACAACCTATAATATCTCTGGCATATCTATTTACAGGTGCATATTTGGGGTGTAAATACTTATCTTCTTCTTTTGCCCAATCCCAACCCCAATCTGTAGCTTCTTTTTTCCAATACCATGCATCGTCTTGCCATTTTGGTACTTCGGCATCTACACAACCTTCTGTTTCAATGAGGTATTTATCGGGTGCTTTATGGTGTGCATATTGAAGTGCTTCAGGAAAATAATCATAAGTGCTTTCATACCAATGTATAGCTGTGCCGTCAAAGTATTTTGATGAGGCTTGGTCTCTATACATTTCATCTACCCATTCTTTTAAACCGGCTCTATTTTGGTCGTAACCTAAAATAACTTTTTCACCATGCCCATCTGCTTCCAATTTGGGTCCTAAATGAAATTGAACAAAGTCTGTCATTTCTTTTGGAGTATAATGCATGCTTTCCCAGTTATTTCCATTTCCATGCGGTTCATTTTCAACTGTAAAACCCCAAATATCAATGCCTTCTGCTTTATAAGCATCTATATATTTTGAGAAAAATAATGCCCAAGTATCATAATATTTTGGTAATAATTTTCCGCCAACCCAGTTGTTGTTGTCTTTCATCCATGGAGCAGCTGTCCATGGTGATGCTATTATTTTAAAACCATCTTCAGAAATTGATAAGGCATCTTTAATCAAAGGAATTAAATCATCTTTATCTTCATTTACAGAAAAATGCTCAAGATTGATATCGTTTTCAATAGGTGTATAGGAGTAGTTTGTTAGAGAAAAATCGCAAGAATTCATGTGTGTTCTTGTGAGTGAATATGCGGCACCATCTTTTGAGAAATAGGCTTTTAAAATACGATCTCTATTGTTTTTGCTCAGTTTATTTAATAAGTAAGCCGAAGATTCTGTAAAAGAGCCACCAAAACCTGTAATAGTTTGAAATTTTTTATGTGGCACAATTTTTATGCTAGTAACACTATCTTCTAAAACAGGAAAATGTGTTATTTTAGTTAGTTTATTTCCACTTGCTGAGGTTTCATACACGTTTATTTGTAAATCTTCAGAACAATTATACATCATAAATAAAAGGGTATATGCAAAAAATTTTGATAGCGTCATTTGTTAGGGTTTATAGTATGCACGTCTTTCATTAAATTACTCTCATTACCATTATAGGTTTTGGTAATTGGTTTTCCGTCTCTTGTTAATCCTTTAAAAATACCATTATCTACCATATCCCATAATGCGTATTTTGCTTCTCCTTTTAAGTTAATTAAACCAAAGTGATTTTCTGAACCTAATGAGTTTGTGGTATCTTTCCATTGTTCATCAAATGCTTCAAAATAAAAACAAGTAATACCGGCTTTATTTGTCCAGTTACGCATGTGTTTATAGTAAAGCCCTTGTTTATACTCATCGGTTGCTTTAGAGCCATTGGCTCCATAAAGTTGGTTTGATGTTGTTGCCCAACCAGTTTCACCAATGTGAATGGGTTTGTTAACTCCTAAGCTTTTCATGTACTTAAATACGCTATCATATTGAGACATAGCATAGTTTTTAGCTCGTAACATGGCGGCTTCTATTTGTTGTTGTTTTGTAGCGTTTTTTTCAGAATCTAAAACACCCCAAAAAACGGGGTTGTAATGAGTATCATGCATTGGGTAAGTATGTATAGAAATAAAATCTACGGCTTTAATTAATTTGTTTAAGTTTTCTACATGATAGTCACTACTACCACCTCCCCAAGAAGCAAAATTATCAGAACTTGTTATCCATAAATCTTCATCAAGTTTTCCTATTTGCTTTAATTTTTGCAAGTAGTTAACCCATTTTAAAATAACACTGGGCTGAACATAGTAGCTCGTTGCCCATTTTACCATGGCTTCATTACCTACTGCAATAATTTTAACAATATCTGGATAGGTGTTTGCAAGCCTAACGGCAGTTTCTATTTCTTTTGAGTTTCGTTCACTTTCTTCTTGGTGATTTGGTTCTCCGTTTTCCCAATTAAAAGCATTTTTGCAATCTATCCATGCACCTAACATAACATACATTTCAAAATTTTTATCGTCTTCTTTTAGTTGCTTTATGGCTTTTAAAACATTAGAAGCATGAGCTAAATGCACATTATATGTTCTAAGTATTTTTATGCCCATAGCAGACAGAATTTTTAAGTCTTCTTTTAATTCTGAAATAGTTGGTTGTATGGCTCTTGTTTTTTGCCTGTAACCACCATAAGAAATAGCTAAATATTTTGGGTTGCCTAAAATATTGGCGGCTGTAATAGTTGTTTTTTTAGAAGTTATTTTTTCTTCTTTTTGAGACTTATTAACACATCCAAAAATTACCATAATGAAGGCAATAGATAGAATTTTTGTTATGTAATTAAGTACTCGCATTTTACTTTTTTAATGAAATTATTATTTTATCAATTTCTCCTTTTCTTTCAAAAACGGAATGCGATAGTTCTAAATCTAAATGCAAACTGTCTAGTGTTTTTGAATCGTTATTATTAAATTCTACCAAAATTTGATTAGTATGCGAACGCTTGTAAATTATGGGTATTTGACAATAAGTAAAGCAAAGAGTATCTTTTTCTAAATGAATTTTTTTAGTTTCATTTTGTACATTATTATATGTAAAAACAGTTTCAGTTTTTAAAAATTCTTCCGTTCTTAATAAATGGGGGTTACAATATAAAATACCGTTTGTAACAAACACGCCAAGTTCACCAAAGCGACTCAAAATATCTTCTTTAACTTGCCCTGTCATACCAGGTTGTTGTGCTCCTTTTGTTGCTGGAGTATGCGAATAGGGATCTGTTGGGAAAGCACCGTAAAGCTCAGGCGATTTATGAACTCCTATACCTGCTTGAATTTCATAATAATGGTCTAAAAGTTTGCCAATTAGTACCTGGTTTTCATTATTTTTTATAGCAAGCAAACAGTTTTCTTGAACTGCCAATAAGAGTTTTGAAACCATATGCCAGTAAATAGAGCCTAAGCCTTCATAGCCAAAAAATGTTCCTGAACGTCCTGTAAATGCTTTGTGGTTAAAAACCTCTTCAAAAAGGTTTAATACTTGGGTTTTATCTTTTTCGGCTAAACTTTGATATGCCTTTGGAAGGTTTGCAATAGCTTCTTTTAAACTATTGGCATTGTTAAAATTACCATTAAAATGATACTCTCCTAAAACATCTTGTTCAATAATTTGAGTATTATGGTCTTTAACCAACTGTTTTAGTAAATTAGACTCTTCTACTTTTTTTGAAGGGATGGTATTTTTTTTATCAAATCGGGGTAATTCTTTATTTGGGTATAAAATATAGCTGTATTGATCAACTCTAAATAAGGCACTGTTTTTTAAACCGTCTAATAAATTTAATGCTTCTTTTGGTGTTAAATAGCCTGAACTAAGAGCTGCTACTTGACCTTCTAACATTTCTGATAGGTGCGAAATAGAAATTTCGGTATCATTCTCAACGGTCATTAAATTATAAGCATGTAACATGTTGTCTGCACGCTTATTAGCATTAATAGTATGTTGTAAATAGGCTTTTGTAGTTTTAATAAACTCCAGAATTTCTGAAATAGAAATACTAGCTTTATTTGCCGAAAAACCAGTATTGTAAATGGCTAATCTGTAGTTACTTCCTGCTTCACCTAAGCCATCAAGTATCGTTTTTCTATCTGAATTAGACATTTTTTCAGAAAGAATGTATTGGTTGTTTTTAAGTGTTTCAATGGTGTTGTTAAAGAACTCTAATAATTCTTCTGAAATAGTTACTGTTAAAGTTTCAGATTTTGATAAGAGGTTTTCAAAGAAATTAAAAAACCTATTTAAATAACATAAGGTAACCATAGAAACGCCATTACCAACAAGGGCGTTGTTGGCGTCATTCCATTCGGGTCTTTGGGTGTTTAGCCAAATTCCAGCTTCAGGAATAAAATTAGAAATTTTTGCTAAAACGGTTGCTAATAATTTTTCTATTAAATTAACCTTATAAATGGAGCCTGTGGCATCTTTAAGTAACGCGCCATCTGCACCCATTTTCTCTCTTAGCTCATTAATTTTTGCATTTAATTTATAGTCAAAATCAATAGTATCTTTAGAGTTAGAAAGAGTTTCTTTATAGCTTTTAATTTTATAAGGTACATTTGCATAAACAAATATATCTTCAGCAAAGCGTTTTTCTAAAATACCAGGGTAATGGTTTTCTATAAATTCTAAGAATTTTAACAAGTAAATTATTTGATGATCACCCCAATATCCAATGTAAGACCAAGGGTCGTCTTCTTCAATAACTTCCCAATCAAAACCATCTTTTGTTACTCTATATGGGTTATACCCATCAAAAGTTGTGGCATTTAAAAACTTGTGAATCATGCTTTCTATATACTGAGGATAGGCATGTGCAAGTGCTTCCCAGTTTTGAAAAATATCACGCCAATTTCCTTCATAATCTAGTATTTTAGAGCCATCTATTTCACTTCTAGTATTAATAGAAAATTTATTCCAAGGGCGGCTTGGATCGCCATGCCTTCTACTAAATTTTAAAGGTAAATACTCAAAACATAACCGTTTAAAGTTGCTGTCTAGATTTTGTTCGGCTAGATTTTTTAAATAGCTTAATGAAAATGATTCTGGTAAGGTGTTTAATTGTTTTTCATTTTTACTGAATAATGTTGTATTTGCTTTTGAAATATAGTTTATAAAATCTTGTTTTTCAATTGTGTAGCCATCATCAAAAATACCACCACGCATAATATTAAAAAGCGTGTTAGCAAAGTGTCTGGTATTGATTAACTTATCTGAGGTTAGTTGTAGCCCATCTGAAGCTGTAGTTAAGGTGATTAAATTTTTTGTACCTAAATCAATATCATTTTGAATAATTTGAGTTAAATCGCTTTGAGTTTTAATACTTTTTGAAATGTGATTGATAGTAGAAATAGACTGATTTACGTTGGCAACAAATAACCAATTTTTTTCTGAATTGGCATTTAATGTTGCATTTGAAACTAAAAAGTAAGCTCCTTTTTCTGCTTTTATATCAAGTTCTTCTTTAACAGAATGCCCTTCTCTAAAGAGGTCTAATTGTAAAGACGATATTAAATGAGTGGCATCTTTTAAACCTAACGACCAAACAATATTGGCTTTTAAAGCTTCACTGGGTTCTGCTTTATCAACAATTTTAGCACTTAGAGCATAAATTCCTAAACCAGTATCTTGTTGTAACTCACTTTTTTTATAAGCATCAACCAAATTACTAGCTCTATTTTGCAAGTCTGAGCTAACACCATAGGGCAAAATATTTTGCAACCCGTCTAAAACGTCAACAAAAATAGTTGTTTCAGAATGGTTTATAAGAGTCGATTTTTTTACAAAACCATAAGTATTACTTGAATTCCATTGGTATTTAAAAGTTAAACCTAGGTCAAAATTGATTTCTTCAAATATAATTTTATTCCCATATAGGTTTTTATACAAGTTTGTTTGGGTTTTATAAATTCCTTTTTGGCGAAAAGAAAAGGGTTCCCACAAATAGGTTTGCTTGTTTTTTTGTACTTGAAAAATA
>JALRJA010000359.1 GCA_023255235.1 Flaviramulus sp. | reverse complement strand
GGTTTTGTAAGAAGTGCTTGTTGGGAAATGGAACGCTGTGTAGAAACACATGGACTACAATTACTTTGCTTACCAACACATTATATGGATACCATTGGCACTTGGCGTTGTATTTTTGATGAAGAAAACGAACCTATTTTTGAATTGGCTAATAAGTATGGCTTAGCTGTTGAAATTCACCCCTATGATGGCGAAAAATTTATAAAATTAGAAAATACATCATGGCGTTTTCACCTTATTTGGATGCTTGCACAGTGTGCTGATGCTTATCATTTTCTAACCTTAAACGGATACCAAGAAAAATATCCTAATATGCGTACTTGCTTTGCTCATGGCGGGCAACTGGCTCAAATTAATTTAGGGCGACGAATACAAGGCTTTGATGGCAGACCCGATTTGTTTGAAGGCAAGCACCACCCCAGAAAGGCTGTTGGCCATAAAAACATTTTTTTTGATACCTTAGTTCATGATACTGGCTCGTTGCAATTACTAATAAAAAATCAAACGTCTAAACAGGTTTTAATGGGTTTAGATGACCCATACCCGTTAGGCGAAATGGAAAGTGCAAAACAATCATCGTATCCAGGTAAGATTTTAGATTTAGCAATTGAACGTAATATTATAACAGAAGAAGAACGCGATGCTATATGGGATGATAACGTTGTGCAATGGCTTTGTGGAAATGATGAGGTTGCTAAAGAAAAACTGTATAATAGAATTTTAAATTAATGCATTTTATTCCAGAAGATTTAGATAATTATGTTGTTAAACATTCTGAAGACGAACCAGAATTATTACAACAATTAACACGAGAAACCTATCAAAAAATATTACAACCCAGAATGTTAAGTGGGCATTATCAAGGGCGTGTTTTGAGTATGATTTCAAAATTGGTAAATCCTAAAAACATTCTTGAAATTGGAACTTATACAGGCTACTCAGCACTTTGTTTGGCTGAAGGTATGCAGCCTAATGGTGCGTTACATACTATTGATATTAATGAAGAATTGGTAGATTTTCAGCGTAAATATTTTACTAAATCTCCCTTTGGAAATCAAATTTATCAGCACACGGGTAATGCCTTAGATATTATACCTAAACTTACCATTAATTTTGATTTGGTTTTTATTGATGCCGATAAAGATAACTACTCAAACTATTTTAAACTGATTTTTAATAAACTCAATTCTAATGGTGTTATTTTATCTGATAATGTGCTTTGGGATGGAAAAATTTTAGATACTAAATTTAAAAAAGAAGATACTTCTACACCGGCACTTATAGCATATAACAAACTTTTAAAAGAAGACAGCCGTATTGAAACGCTTGTGCTACCTATAAGAGATGGTTTGACAATTAGTAGAAAACTTTGATTTTTAGTGCTTTTTAAACTTGGCGGTATAGGGTTGATGCGTTTACTATAGTTTTATGGTTATGTTTCTTGGGGTTGGCTGCGTTAAGGATTGAGGCATTTGTTGGAGCTACTCGCAGAGAGCGACTGCCGAAAGCCTGACCCTTTAGGGTAACGCCAAAAAGCTATAAGTTGCGTTTTACTGAACCGGTAAGGTTATCTATATCGTCTTTTACTTTGTCTAGTTCTTTTTTCACATCGGAAGTGATGCTGGTGTCTATGCCATTTTTTTTGGCTGTATTGGTAATTTCGTGTTTTATGTCGTTTGTGGCATCTTTTAGTATGCGCATGCCTTTGCCTAAGCCTCTTGCCATTTCGGGCAATTTATCGGCTCCAAAAACCATAATGGCTATGAATAGAATGAAGGCTATTTCGCCACCGCTAATGAATAGGAATGTTGTTTGGTGTATCACAATACAAATATAGTGAGTTGTTTGTTTAGAAAAAAAATGCCGATTAAAAAAAATCGGCATGTTTTGTTATTTGGTTTATTGTTTTACTTTGTCTTTAAATTTATCAAATTTATTTTTGGTGTCTTCATTTGGCCATGTGTTGTTGGAGGTATCAACATCTGCGGTTTCTAAATCTGGGTCAACAACTAGATTGGTTATTGCTTTGTTGGTTCTAAAAACTTTTTTTACTTCGTTATCGTTATAGCGCCAAATTTGTGCTGGAAATGTTTGTCTTTCTTTGGTGCCATCATCATAGGTTATTTCTAAAATTATTGGCATTACAAGACCTCCTGGTTTTTCAAAAGTTACTTGATAAAAATATTTTGGGGCTTCTTTTAGTTTTAATTTTTCTTCTTCTGATAAGTTGTTTAAGTAGGTGTTTAAGAATTCAAAGTCTGATGGGTTTTTTGCATCGCTTGGTATTATTCCGTTTTCTGCTTCTGTGTAAAACACTAATTTGTCTTTGTATTC
>JALRJA010000335.1 GCA_023255235.1 Flaviramulus sp. | reverse complement strand
AAATACAAATACCCAAACTAAATCTACAAAGTGCCAGTATAACCCTACTTTTTCAACCATTTCATAGCTTCTACGTTTTTCATAAGTTCCTAGAATAACGTTAAAGAAAATAATGATATTAATTACAACTCCTGAGAATACGTGAAACCCGTGAAAGCCCGTAATAAAGAAAAAGAAATCTGCAAACAAGGGTGAGCCATATTCATTTACATGTAGATTAGCACCTTCAACAACAGCTTTTCCATTTTCTTTAACTTGTTTTATAGACGCTTCTCTAGATAACACTGTTTTTTCGCCTGCTTCATTAATAATTTGCGTTCTAACTAAAACATTTTCATGTGTTTCTAAACCCTGTATTACTTCTTCAACGGTATATGTAGGTAACGAGCCTTCGCCTACAAACCATAGCCCATTTTTGCGTTGGTGTGTTGTTCTGTCTTTGTGTTGAGCTACTACAAAATCTTTCAAGGCAACGCGCTTGCCATCGGTGTCAACAAACTGTAATATATTACCGCCTTTTGTTTGAATAGCTCCATAATCGCCTTTAATAAAAGTAGCCCATTCCCAAGCTTGAGAACCAACAAATATTAAACCTCCTATGATTGTGAGAAACATGTAAAGCGTTACTTTAGCTTTATTCATGTGGTGTCCGGCATCAACAGCCAACACCATAGTAACCGATGACATAATGAGTATAAAGGTCATAAATGCCACATAAATCATGGGTAATTCTTGTCCATGTAAAAAGGGCACGTGAGTAAACACTTCATCGGCAATTGGCCATGAATCAATAAATTTAAACCTTGAAAATCCATAGGCTGCTAAAAACCCAGAAAATGTTAAAGCATCTGAAACAATGAAAAACCACATCATCATTTTACCATAACTTGCATTTAACGGTTTGTTACCTCCGCCCCATGTTTTTTCTTTGATTTCAGTATTTACAACTGTAGTACTCATATATAAAATGGTTGTTATTTAAAAGTGGCACAAAAATAATCAATTTATTTATCTAATAAAACATCAAACACTAAATTATAAAGACTTTAAAATAAAACCGTCTTTTAATAGAGTGAAAGGTTTAAAAAAATCGGCAAAAAATCATTTAATAAAATATAAAAACAAAAAGAGATATACCCAAAGAATATCTATAAAATGCCAAAACGTTGCCGCTAGTTCAAAGCCTAGCATTGTGTTGGTATTATACTTTTGTTTAAAATGATTATAAATTACCACAATCACACAAATTAAGCCTACAACAACGTGTAAAATATGCACCATAGCAATTAAATAAATGTATGACATGGTTATGTTACTGGTTGGTCCGGTAAAATTGTAACCCAAATTTATAATTTGTTGAAAGCCTGAAAACTGATTAAAAATAAAAACAAAGCCTAAAATTAAGGTTATAATTAACCATAGGGTAGTTAAGCTCCTGCTATTCTTTTTTAAGGCTTTTTTTGCTAAAATAAACGTGATGCTACTTAACATTATTACTACAGTGCTAATAATAAACGCATTTGGTAGCTTAAAATCTTTTAGCCAATCTGGTCTTGAACTACTTACTACAAAAGCACTTGTCCAACCTGCAAATGACATAACAAGAGAAATGATTGCAAACCAAAGCATCATTTTTTTTGCTCTATTATTTTTTTCTTCTAAGGTTCCTTGGGTTAAATCCATGATATTCTTATAAATTTATCAATTACATATACAATTTGAACTAAAGTTATATATAAAACACTAACTAGCATTAATTGTCTGGCAGCTTTTACTGTCATTACTCTAAAAAGTTTAATGGCATAATATAGCATCCATAATCCTAATATAAATACAATGCCAGCAGATATTACTGATAGTTGAAGTTTTCCTGTAAATTTAAATACCGGTAAAACAGACACAATTAAAGTCCAAATAGTGTACATAATGGTTTGTACAGCAGTACCTTTATCTTGTTTACCTGTTGGTAACATATAGAATCCAGCTTTTTTATAATCTTCAAATAAAAACCACCCAATAGCCCAAAAGTGCGGAAATTGCCAAAAAAACTGCAAAGCAAAAAGAGTTCCTGGTTCAATACCAAAATTATTTGTTGCCGCTACCCAACCTAGCATAAACGGAATAGCACCTGGTATAGCACCAGCAAAAACAGCCAACGATGTTTTGGTTTTTAAAGGCGTATAAACACAGGTGTATAAAAAAATAGAAATAGCACCAAACATAGCCGTTTGCTTGTTTATGGTGTACAAAATTATAATACCCAGCAAAGTAAAAATAGTGGCAATAACAAACGCCGTAGAAACAGACATTCTACCAGCAGGAATTGGTCTGTTTTTAGTGCGATTCATTAAAGAATCTAGGTCTTTTTCAATAATTTGGTTAAACGCATTCGATGCACCAACCATAAAATACCCACCAAAAGCCAGTAGCGTTAACGTTTTAAAATCTACCGTTTCAACACCTAACAAATAACCAGCAAGCGATGAAAAAACCACACTCAAAGACAATCGCATTTTGGTGATTTCTTTAAAATCAGAAATTATTAAAAGGGGTGATAATGACGTTTTTAAATTACTCAAAATTAAATTGCCTTAAACAGGTTTGTTTTGCGAGTGCAAAGATACTTTAAAAAAAGCATTTTAAGTAATGGTTTTTCTCAGTAATTTTTTTTGGGCGTTACCCTTCGGGTCGGGCTTTCAACTATATCTTTTTAAAACAGGTATAAGGGTATTAACCTATAGCATTATAAAAGCACTCGTTTCACTAAACAAAAAACACAACTAGGCTGTTTTAAAAAGGATGTCGTTTCAATCCCTAACGCAAAAACTTTACTAAAATTAATTCACTTTAGTAAACTCATAAACTCCCAAGAATTAAATAACCCATAAAAACAAAAACCCCAAAGCTAGTTTGAGGTTTTTCATATAATCTTAACTGTGTTTTAGTCTTGAACTTGAAAAATAATAGGCAACGAATACGGAACGTTTACTGGTTTACCTCTTTGTTTTCCGGGTTTCATTTTAGGCAATAAGCCAATAACACGAGCTGCCTCTTTTTCTAAACCAGGGTGTGGTGCTCTTGCGCGAATGCCGGTTATACTGCCTGTTTTATCTATTTTAAAAATAACATTAATACGTTGTCTTCCAGATAATCCTAAATCGCTTGCTAAATCTGTATTAAATTTTCTATTTACAAAATCTGATATTTTTTTAGACATACAGTCTCTTTTTTCTTTGTTGTTTCCTTTTTCACAACCAGGAAATACCGGTACATTTTCAATTACTGCAAACGGTACATCAATATCTTCATCTACTTCTACTACTTCTACCTCTTCTACTTCTACAATTTCTGTTTCTTGATCTACTTCTGTAGATTCAATTACGGTTTCTTCAACTTCTTCTTCATCTTCAACAATTTCAATCACCTCAGGAGCCGCAGGTGGTGGTGGTGGCGGTGGCGGAGTTTGAATTTGTTCAGTAATTGGAATCTCTTCTTCTAATTCTTCATCAAGGTTTAATTGCCCTATGTCTATGTTAGATTTGTCGTAGGTTTTGTAATTAATGGCATAGTTTGTTAAAAATAACATTAAAGCTAAACCAATAGCAAAGAAAAGTGAACTGTTGCGTCCTACATTTGCTTTA
>JALRJA010000186.1 GCA_023255235.1 Flaviramulus sp. | reverse complement strand
AATGTATTTTGAAAAAATGTATAAAAAAACAGGCAAAAAAGTTGGAGATGTTTTTAAAAACTTCAACTTATTTATTTTTGGTGGTGTTAATTATGAACCGTATCGTGCTAAGTTTGAAAACGTAATTGGTAGAAAGGTTGATAGTATTGAACTCTATCCAGCAAGTGAAGGCTTTTTTGCATATCAAGACAAACAACACGAAAAAGGCATGTTGCTTCAACTTAACTCAGGAATTTTTTATGAGTTTATAAAAGCAGACGAGTTTTTTAATAAAAACCCTAAACGCATTACCATAAAAGATGTTGAGTTGGGTGTTAATTACGTCATGCTTATTTCTACCAACGCCGGGTTATGGGCATACAATATTGGTGATACGGTTGAGTTTACATCAACCAAACCGTATCGTGTTATAGTATCAGGTAGAATCAAACATTTTATTTCGGCTTTTGGAGAGCATGTAATAGGTAAAGAAGTAGAGCAAGCGATGCAAGAGGCCACACAGCATACAGACATACAGGTTTCAGAATTTACAGTAGCTCCTCAAATCAACCCCAAATCAGGATTACCTTACCATGAGTGGTTTATAGAATTTGAAAACGAACCCCAAAACCTCTCAGATTTTGCCCAAAAAATAGATGAATCACTTCAAAAACAAAACACCTACTATTATGATTTAATTCAAGGAAAGGTATTAAGACCTTTAGTTATTACAAAAGTGCGAAAAGGAGGTTTTAAAGATTATATGAAGTCTATTGGCAAATTAGGTGGTCAAAACAAGCTTCCTAGACTTTCCAACGACAGAAAAATTGCCAATGATTTTTCTACTTAAAAATTAAGTTTTTTAATAGTATCTTTGCATATGCCAAATCAACCTATGAAAAGCAAAAAACATTACAGAACAAGAGCTCAAGAAAGCTCTAACGCTATAGAACGCATGTATATCACCATGCGGCATCTATTCAATAGAGGGTTTTATAAACCCATGGGTATTTCTGGAGAAACCTTAAGAAATGCTTTGTTGTTATTGCGTCCAGAAATTTATGGTTCAATAGGCGAAGAAAAAGCAGAATTAGAAGGCTTACTTTATGTTATTGATAGATTGCCTCACGGTATTGAAGAGTGCACCTTTATTAA
>JALRJA010000184.1 GCA_023255235.1 Flaviramulus sp. | reverse complement strand
ATTGTTTTCTGAATGAAACGTAATACGGCCGTTATGAGTTTCTACTATGTTTTTTACCATAGCTAAACCTAATCCCATACCGCTAGTTTTTGTGGTAAACTTGGGTTCAAATACTTTTTGGGTGTTTTCATTTGAAATGCCCGAACCATTATCGGCTATGCTTATTACAACATCATTTTTTGTGGTAGTAACTTGAACGGTAATTTTTGGTGTTCTGTTTTCTGGAATAGATTGAATGGCGTTTTTAACTAAGTTGGTAACAACACGAATGAGTTGTGTTCTGTCAAATTTTGCGATTATTTTATCGCTTTCTGCTGAAAAAACAATAGCCGCATCATTAAAAATATCTAATGCTAGTTTTACAATTTTAACAACATTAAGGGTTTCGTTTTGTTGTGCTGGCATTTGTGCAAAATTTGAAAATGCAGACGCAATAGAACTCATGGTGTCTATTTGTTGAATAAGGGTTTTGCTGTATTCGTTTACTTTTAAGTGAATGTCTTTGTCTTCTGGGTTAAATTTGCGTTGAAAGTTTTGAACCGTTAAACGCATAGGGGTTAATGGGTTTTTAATTTCGTGTGCTACTTGTTTTGCCATTTCTCTCCAAGCTTGTTCGCGTTCACTTTTTGCTAATTGAATAGCACTTTCTTCAAGCTCATCAATCATGCTGTTATAAGAGTTTACTAGAGTAGAAATTTCTTCGCTTGTGGTGTTTACTTCAATTTTTTGGTTGCGCTTTTCAAGTCGGGTTGTATTTATTTTATCGCTAATTGTTTTTAAAGATTTTGTAATGTATTTAGATAGCAAAAAGGCTATAGCAATAGCCATAAGTAATACAAACATAAATGCAACACTTATGCGTTTTAAAAACTCTTGAAGCTCTTTTGTGAGAAAGTCATCTTTTTCTAGGTATGGTAGGTTTAAAATAGCTAAAGCTTTTGATTGTTGATTTAAAATAACGGTATATGACGATTGAAATGTTTCTCCATTTTCTGTGTGTTTATCTACATACCGATGTGTTGCCGTATTTGTAATAGCGTTTAGAACTTGGGCTGATAGGCATTCTTCGGTTGCTAAATTTTGTAATCCTGCTTTTGACGAAATTAATAAGTTGCCTTCTAAGTCATAAAAATTAATTTGAAGCTTATGTATATTGGCTATAGAGTAGATTTCTTCTTTGAAAATTAATGGAATATTTTCGGTTTTAATTTCCCATGTGTTTTGCCTACTGTTTAAAACCTGTTTTATGTGTGATTGAATGTTTTCTTCTTTGCGTTCTAAACGGCCTTTGTGGTAATCTTGACTTTGTTCTTTGTATTGATAAATGGCTAGCCCAGAAATAAGTATAGATGCCAGTAATACTAGAAATATCATGGCAAGAAAAATACGGGTTCTAAGGGATAGTTTTTTTAGGTTCATTTAAAATATAAAAGCACCAATTCTATTTGGTTGTTGCTAATAATTGGTTAAATATAATAATTATAAAGTCAAACACATTGAATGGGATTTAAAAAATATGTGCGTAATCTGGTTGCGTTAGGGATAGTAGCGGCATCCTTTTTAAAACAGAGGGTTTTTGTTGTTATGTTGTTGTTATGGAGTTATGTTGTTATGGAGTTATGTTGTTATGGAGTTATGTTGTTATGGGGTTATGTTGTTATGGGGTTATG
>JALRJA010000159.1 GCA_023255235.1 Flaviramulus sp. | reverse complement strand
TAACCAACTGTTCCAGAGTAAAGACCACGTTTGGTTTCTTCTAAATCTTCAATAATTTTCATAGCCGAAATTTTTGGAGCACCTGTCATGCTTCCCATTGGGAATGTACTTTTTATAACATCAACTGGGTGGGTATGTTTATCAATTTTTGAGCTAATTGTAGATATCATTTGATGCACTTGATCGAAGGTGTAAATTTGGCATAATTCTTCCACCTTTACACTGCCTTTTATAGCTGTTTTTGATAAATCATTTCTCACCAAATCAACAATCATAATGTTTTCGCTTCGTTCTTTTTCATCATGGTATAATTTAGATTTTAATACGTCATCTTCTTCTAAATTATCGGCTCTTTTTGCAGTGCCTTTTATAGGTTGTGAAATAATAGTTTGGTGTTCTTTTTTTAAATAGCGTTCGGGTGATGCCGATAATAAATACTTATCATAACACTTTAAAAATGTTGCGAAAGGTGGGTTTGAAATAGCGTTTAATCTATTGTAGGTTTCTAATGGGTTTATTTCTGTGTTTTCGGCATAAAACTCTTGGCAAAAATTGGCTTCATAAATATCACCTCTTTGAATATGTGCCAACATAGTATTAACTTTTTCAAAATAGGCATCTTTATGAATACGTAAGTGAATTTTAATTGAATTTTGAAAATTGTTAAGTGCTTCACTATCGCAGCTTTCAATAGTTTTTAAATCTGTTTCAACAGTATCAGCAATACCTTTTAGATACTGAATTTCTAATGTATTTCCTTTTAATAAAAATATTTTTTTAGGTTGAAAAAAGTATAAATCGGCAAACTCTAAACCATCAAAATTACGGGAGTTTAAATTTTCAACATCGTTTTTTAAATCATAGGTTAAATACCCAAAAATCCAATCATTTATATGAGTTTGATAGGTTTTTAATTTTTCAAAACCTTCATGGTAATCGGTTTGAATACTAGTTAGTGCATCAACAGCTAAAACCGCGTCATAGGTAATTTGTTTTTGAGAATTTTTATTTCTATCAAAATTAGAGTCAAGCCAAACTACATCGTCAAATTGTTGAGCCCAAATGAGTAATTGGGTTTTAAAGAGTTTGGCATTTTGTAAAGTATGAATATATTTTGTTCTCAATAAAAATAAATTACCCAGCAAAGTTACTTAGAATACTTAAAAATTTAAGTTTTTATGAGATTAGTTTCAAAAATAATAGACCTACAATTGCAACCCAGTATAGAATTGCTATTAGACATTGGCTATAAACCAGAATATTAAAGTTAACTTTGCTACCAAAATAGCGTATTGTGACTTTTCAAGATTTAAATTTAAATACACCACTTTATAACGCCCTTGATGATTTAGGTTATAAAACACCAACACCCATACAGGCAGAAGCCTTTAATGTAATTGCATCTGGTAGCGATATGGTGGGTATTGCACAAACAGGTACAGGTAAAACCTTTGCTTATATGTTGCCCATTGTTAAAAATTTAAAATTTTCATCACAAGAGAATCCTAGGGTTTTAATTCTTGTGCCAACACGCGAATTGGTAGTTCAAGTAGTTGAAGAAATAGAAAAACTTTCAAAATACATTAATAACAGAATTTTAGGAGTTTATGGCGGCACTAATATAAACACTCAAAAACAAGCCATTGCTAAAGGCTTAGATATTTTGGTGGCAACACCAGGTAGATTGTATGATTTGGCTTTAAGCAGGGTATTGCAACTTAAATCATTACAAAAATTGGTGATTGATGAAGTAGATGTTATGCTTGATTTAGGGTTTAGGCATCAGCTTATTAATATTTTTGATATAATACCTCAACGCCGACAAAACATCATGTTTTCGGCTACTATGACACATGATGTTACTGTATTGATTAATGCGTTTTTTAAAAACCCAGTGCAAGTATCTATTGCTGTATCTGGCACACCATTAGAAAATATAGAGCAGGCACGCTATAATGTGCCTAATTTTAATACTAAAGTTAATTTAGTAACGCATTTACTTAATGATACCGAAACTTATAACAAGGTTTTAATTTTTGTAGCCTATAAACGCATGGCAGATAGGCTGTTTGATAGGCTAAGTAGCGATTTTAAAGAAGAATTATGTGTGATTCATTCTAATAAAACCCAAAACTATCGTTTGCGTAGTATAGAGCAATTTCGTGAAGGCACAAATAGAATTTTGATTGCTACAGATATTATGGCTCGTGGTTTAGATATAGACAATGTAAGTCATGTAATAAATTTTGACACACCTGATTACCCAGAAAATTACATGCACCGTATAGGTAGAACAGGACGTGCAGAACGAAAAGGAAACTCACTTGTGTTTTCAACTAAATCCGAAGAACAGGCAATAAATCAAATAGAAGCTTTAATGCGTATGACAATTCCTTTGGTTACAATTCCTGAAACTGTTCAAATTTCTACCGAACTTATTGAAGAAGAACGCCCTCAAATAACAGAACGAAATAACCCCACTAAACGCCCTGATGAAAATACTCCCGGACCAGCTTTTCACGATAAAAAAGAGAAAAACCAAAAAGAGAACTTAGGCGGTTCTTATAGAAGAGAGATAGCTAAAAAATACAAAAAACCAAAAACTAGAGGCGACAAAAACTACAATAAACGCAATAAAAAGAAATAAAAGTAACCTAGTTATACATTAAATATTAAACCCTTAAATATGTAATGCTCTGTTTTCTGTGGCAGCCAATGCGGCTTCTTTAATAGCTTCGGTAAATGTTGGGTGAGCATGTGACATACGTGCTATATCTTCGGCAGAAGCTCTATATTCCATAGCTACAACAGCTTCGGCAATCATATCGGCAGCTCTGGCACCAATCATATGTACTCCTAAAATTTCATCTGTATCTTTATGGGCTAATATTTTTACAAAACCATCTAAATCCATACTTGCTCTACTTCTACCTAATGCACGCATAGGAAAAGAGCCTGTTTTGTATGCTACACCAGCTTGGGTTAATTCGTCTGCGGTTTTACCAACACTAGCAACTTCTGGCCATGTATAAACTACGCCTGGTATTAAATTGTAATTAATGTGTGGCTTTTGTCCTGCCAAAATTTCGGCAACAAAAACGCCTTCTTCTTCAGCTTTATGTGCTAAC